>NZ_JAFCMA010000046.1:0-46994 GCF_018130125.1 Bradyrhizobium sp. AUGA SZCCT0177
TGGTGGGCGGATACGCTCGCCGCCGATCCCGACGAACTTGGAGAAGGCAAAGAGCCAGCTACCGCCGACGTCGAGGGCCTGCGTTGCTTCCTCGAAGGAGAGGTGCTGCCTTGGTTCGAAAATCGGCAGAAGGAATTGGCCAACCGGCCATTGATCCGCGAGCAGGCGTTCGGCGACGCGCTTGACCCTAACAAGCTGGAGCGGCTTGGACGCTACGAGGTCCATCTCGACCGTAAGCTCGAACGAATGCTCACCATGCTGCTGCGGCTCAAGGACCTGCGGCGTACTGACGTCGAGAGCTGATCCGTTTGGCAAAATGGTGGGCGGATACGCTCGCCGCCGATCCCGACGAACTTGGAGAAGGCAAAGAGCCAGCTACCGCCGACGTCGAGGGCCTGCGTTGCTTCCTCGAAGGAGAGGTGCTGCCTTGGTTCGAAAATCGGCAGAAGGAATTGGCCAACCGGCCATTGATCCGCGAGCAGGCGTTCGGCGACGCGCTTGACCCTAACAAGCTGGAGCGGCTTGGACGCTACGAAGTCCATCTCGACCGTAAGCTCGAACGAATGCTCACCATGCTGCTGCGGCTCAAGGACCTGCGGCGTACTGACGTCGAGAGCTGATCCGTTTGGCAAAATTGGCCTTCATGGGCGGAACCTCGCCGACCTGGCAGCTCCTTCTGGTTGTTAAACGAGACGTGGTGCTGGGAACGAGCTTGTCGTCGTCCAACGGCCAAAGAAAGCGCCAGATCGAGATTGTGAATTCGAATCCTTGCCGACTCGGGCCTCTATCCTTGATCAGTCGTCGATCTCCATTTTGTATCTTTTTCTGAAGATTCCATACAAAAGTAAGGGGCAAGGCTATGGCTAGGAATGGAAAAACGGTTCAAGCAGTCGCTTATATACGCACCTCATCGGCCGCAAATGTCGGTACCGACAAGGACAGTGACAAGCGAAAGCGGGCCGCCATCGAGGGCTACGCTAAGCGGGCAGGGTTTGGTCTGGTCAACGAATTCAACGATGCCGCAGTCAGCGGCGCGGACCCGATTGAGACCCGCCCCGGCTTCGCCGCCCTGCTGGACCGGATCGAGGGCGATGGTGTGAGGACCGTCATCGTCGAGGACGCATCGCGGTTCGCCCGCGACGGCCATTCTTTCACGCATCCATTTTTATCCGGGGCAAAACACCGTTCCACCGCCGGCAACCGCGCCTGATCCGGCCGGCAACCCGGCGAAGCCCGCCCGTCGGGACCCTTGATCCATCTCAAGCCTCGTCGTTAGCAGTTTGCCGAGCCTATGCGGTGTCCAAGCCGTTGTTTAGCCGACCCACAACGCCGGACAACTTTGTCGTATTTTTTATGCCGCACAGAGACCTGGATGGCCGAGCCATGTCAGATCGTAAGCTCGTTTTTGTCGTCGATGACGACCCCGCGATGTTGAAGTGCGTAGCAAGGCTGTTGCGGCAGTTCGGCTACGACAGCGTGCTGTTTGCCTCGGCGAAAGCTTTCACCGACCACCTCGATTTCGAGAACGCGGTTTGCATCATTCTCGACATCGACCTCGGCGTTGTTTCAGGCATCGAGCTACGGCACCGCCTCAAAGCAGCGAGCATTTCCGTGCCGGTGATCTACATGACCGGCAACGACAACACCGCCGTTCGGACGGCTGCCCATCAATCCGGATGCCTCGCCTATCTCACAAAGCCATTTTCGGCGAGGTCGCTGATCGAGCCGCTCGAAAGAGCCACGGCGGCTATTTAAGGCATGATCCAGCCGACCGCCGGCAACCGCACCCGAACCGGGTGCCAACATTCCGTGACCGCCGTCACATCGCCACGCGAGCGGTGTCGCTAAATGTGCCCGAACCAGCCCGGATGATCGCGCTGGTAAGATCAAAGGGGAATTATGTGACCAATGATGACGCGAGCGAAGTTCTGAATGTGCGCGAGCTTGATGCGGTGTCTGGCGGCTTCATCCATCTTCCTTTATTGGCCTACAAAGTGGCGGCCGCCAGCAAAGGCGGCGAAGGAACGGGTGGTGGTATGAACGACCCGGCCCAAATGTTTCAACAGATTATGCAGCAATTGACGCAAGGCGGGTAAGTGCGTTCGCGTTCGCCGCGGCTGGTCAGAAACGCGGCTCATCGCCGGATGCCGCCTGTTCTTGACCTTGCGCCAGTGATCGCAGCGGTCGGCGCGATAAACGCTGCAATGGATGCCCGCCAGGCCCCCGTTATCGGCAGCAAAAGAACAAATCATTGGCGCGAAATAACAAGATTGGTTGCAGGCATTCCGGTAGCGCATCGGAATGGACCGCAACGAATTGTATTTCCAGTTATCGCTGATCTGGCTCGCCTTCCTGTTGGTCGGCGCTGCCTACCTGTTCCTGTTTTACGCATGAGCCGTAAAAGTACGGTGCCAAGATTGCATGGCTCTTTGCGAAATGGTCAGAGGTAGGTCAAGGCATCCTTCCGTTATATGGCGCCTGCAATCAGGAACGTTGGTTCACAGTGATAGTGGTTTGCATGGGCGCCTTGTCGGTGGCGCTGATGATGGCTGCGCTGTTCGTGCGTTAAGACCCGCCGGACGATGGCAGCACGCAAGCTGACAGATGCCCAATATCTCGCGCTGCAAGCCACGGCGCGGGGCGAGGTGTATCGAACGCACACCAGCACGCACTTCACACTCACCGGACCAGGCGGCAGCAAGGCCTTATGGGCGTTGGCACGCGCCGGCCTGATTGACGACCCACCGCACGCTAAAAAGCACGACCGCTACCAGATGGTGCTTACCGAAATGGGGCGGGCAGCGCTCGCGGCCCATGACGAGGTAAAAAGCCGCCGCCCTGACACCGGCGTTTGTGTTCCGCCCTGACCTATGGGTCAATATCCATCGGGTTCGGCTGCGCTAAAATCTGGCGATGAGTCGCGAAAGTATTCTTTTCGGCGCATCGCTGATCTGGCTCGTCGGCGGCCTGATGGCCGGCTGTATCTATATGCTGTTCGTTTAGCTGCCTCATGGGACTAGAGGGCCTGGTGTCCAAGTTGGACGATCGACCGTACCGGCCCCGGCAGGTCACCGAACTGATGGATCGACGCACGAAATTCTCGCATTTGTCCTGATTGCGGCTTCTGAGCGAGACCTTCAGTTTGTGGGCTTTGAAAGCAATCCCGCCGACCGTTCGGTTCATAATCTCCGCAATTTTCGGATAGGGTGTTGCTGCGCCAACACTGAGTTCCGATAACATCAAATGAACACACAAGCACCGCTCAAGCGACAAGCGGGAAGTGCAACATGGCGACGCGACATTGACTCACTACCGAAACACAAGGATTCGTAATGTCTAACGCCAACCAGAATAACGCAAATCGGACTGTATCGCAGCTACAGCCAGATAGCAGAGAACAGATAGATGCCGCCGAAGCGTCGATGAATTCGGTCTCAGCGGGCATTCACGCGATTGCCACAGCTTACACCGACTACTCCAAGAAATCGTTTGAAGACACCAAGTTGTTTGTCGAGAAGATCTCAGGCGTGAAGTCCGTCGACAAGGCGATTGAATTGCAAAGCGAATTCGCAAAGTCGTCTTTCGAGACGTTCATGGCCGAGTCGCAGAAGATCGGCGCGTTATATCGCGATCTTGCTATGCAGTCCTATAAGCCCTTTGGTGGGTTGCTTGCCAAGATGATGCCGACAAATCGGTAAGAGTTAGCCCGGTCTCAGCGTGAAATTGCCCTGCTCATCGCGGGGCCTTTTTTAGCGCAGCCTTCGCAGCAGCGCAAACCCGCGTAAGCGTGATGCCTGCCTCCGCGTCGCCAATGCTAAGCGCGCTACAATCGACCGAACCCGCAACCCGCTCCGATAATGAATTCCTCCGGCAGCACTGCAACATCATCCCAAGATGCGCAGCGGCAGATGCAAAGCCAGCCGACCGCTGCCCAAGAAGCCAAGGGAGCAAACGCCAAGTCCGGAAATAACGATTGCTAAGGTTTCCGCAGAAGCGCTGGCGGCAGACGAGCTTCTTCGCCAGCTTGCGCTCGTGGATCATCAGCCGCGTGCCGCGGGAGAGATAGGTTCTCGCGCATGAAGAAGCTCATATACCTCAGTGATAACTTTGCATGAGGGCGGTCACAGTCCGCGCCACCACCAATAAGGCATGCTCCCCCCAGTGAACGGCGCACAAGTCGCCACAACTCGGAGCGGGACAATGAACAACCAGACTTCAATGTTGAATGACACCGAACTCAACCTCGTCAGCGGTGGGCGTCTGGCCCAGCTCAATAAGAAAATGAACCGACTACTCAATGAAGCGAACGACGGTGCGGCCCGTGAGCAAGCGTATGCTAAAGGTTACGCAGACTGGCGTCGAAGCATGAGAGTGGTGTGATGCCGAAGCGGACTTCCGCCCACATTGAGGCCGAGAAGGCCGGCCGCGGGATAGCGGCAGCTTTGTTTAGCCTTGGAAATACCGCGCCTATCGGCGTGCGAGACCGCCTAGATAAGATACTTTCCTTTCCCGTCTCCAACCGGGAACCTATCGCCCCTGTCCGCGTAACGGTGGGACACCTACACGTCGAAGTCTCCGACCATGGCACCGGCCTTCCAGATGGGTTCGATATCGATCAGCCGCGAGCAAGCCTGGGCTTCAAGGTGGTTACCGGCATGGTGAGACAGCTTCAGGGCCATCTTACGCTATCAAACAATCAAACAGGGACTCGTTTCTTGCTCGATCTGCCTATCCTATCCCACCTCCACGAATCCAGTTCGGTTTGAAACCGATATGAGTGTGTTCCGGTCAACTCGAAGGGAGGCAATCGGCCGGTCTCAGCCAATTAGACCCGCGTGTCATCTCGCGTCAAACCGGGCTTTTCGTAGAGAACTGCATTCAACAGCGAACGATGGACTTTGATTTTTCCGTTGTAGCTGATGAAGCCGAGCTTCCGGAATTTGTTCATGAAAAAGCTTACCCGCGAGCGTGTCGTGCCAATCATTTCAGCCAACGTCTCTTGACTGATATTCGGACTGATCGGCGTCGGATGACCTTCCTTGCCGAAATTCGCCAGCAACAATAGAAGTCGGGCGAGGCGCTTTTCGCTCGAATTGAACAATTGGTCGATCAGGTCTTCCTCGACCCGGCTGTTCCGCTTCAATAGGTAGGCGACGAACAACTCCGAAAATCTCGGCTCATCGTGCAGCACCGCAATCATTGTCGGCTTCCCTATTGCGGTGATCAGACATTCCTCCATGGCGCTCGTTGTTGCGATGCGCAAATGATGACCGTTAAGGCACCCCTCGCCAAAGAACTAGCCGGCTTCCAGGATCCCGACTACGGCTTCTTTGCCCTGATCCGACATGACGACGACCTTGACCCGGCCTTCTTGGATGTAAAATACCCCATCTGCCGCATCGCCCTGAGAAAAGATGATCTGATCCTTTTGGAATTTCGATATCGTTTTGCCCACCCCGACTTTTTCAAGAAAGTCCTGTGGGTCAAACGAGTCTTTGCCTGACTTGCTTGCCATCGTGCTCCGTTAGTTTATGAGGACAGCCAAGCCGCGCCAGGTTTCCTGATACGGCGACGAGAAGAAGGATAAACGGATCGGCTTTTTTCCGTCTCTCTAATCACCTGCGTTGCCGGTATCCAATCATTGAACAGAGGAGAAACCGCGGTCACGCTGGGCCGGCGCGAAAAGCCGGTCGCGGCGATGAGCCGCGCCACGTCGACCGGTTCGCGGTCGCCGAACCGGCCTTCGCCGGCGCTGGCACTCGACGTTCCAGAAGATGGTGGCTGCCGAACGCGATCGTGTAGCACGGCGGCGCATCCAGTGGATAAAATCAAGATCGTCGACCCTGAGTGGCTGGTCTTCATCGATGAGACCTAGATCAGGACCGATATGGCTCCATTGCAGAGACGCCCTCGGCTTTAGTAGGGCCCAACTCGCGCGAGGCGGGGCAACTTGAGGAACCCTTTCAGAATTCGTCAGTTACCTGACGCTGACCGTCATCGCCCGTGCGGTCGAAACGAGGGTAAGTTGATCCACCAGTCTTTCAAAGCGCGCACTTCTGAAGAACTCATAGCGCTACAGAGCGCGGTGGCGACTGCGGTTCTCGCCTTCATGATTATTGCGACACTCTATTTTGGTCGCGAAATCTTGGTTCCCATAGCACTTGCCATTCTTTTGAGTTTTGTTCTAGCGCCGCTAGTTGGAGTATTGCAGCGGATACGGGTACCGCGGGGCTTGGCGGTTGTAAGCGTCGTGGTGACGGCGTTTGCGCTGATCTTTGCGATAGGAAGCCTTCTTGCCACTCAGCTGACGCAGCTCGCAGGTGACCTGCCGCGTTACCAGTCTACCCTGAGTGACAAAATCCAGTCTTTCCGGGAAACAACCGCTGGTCGGGGTACTTTGGAACGCGCATCCGGGATGCTAAAGGATTTAAGTAAAGAGCTCGACAAGCCGAAGGACGCTCCGTCCGCGCTGAGTCCCAAGACCCCAACACTCACTCCTGTTCCAGTGGAGGTGCGTCAGCCCGAACCAGGCGCACTTGAAAGCTTGCAAAGCCTGATTTCTCCGCTTCTTCATCCGCTCGCGACGACCGGCATTATCGTCATTTTTGTCATATTCATTTTGGTTCAGCGTGAAGATCTACGTAACCGACTGATACGGCTGGCTGGTTCACATGATCTCCAGCGAACGACAGCTGCACTCGACGATGCTGCGAGGCGCCTAAGCCGACTCTTCCTTATCCAGCTTCTTTTGAACGGAACGTTTGGCTTGGTGATTGGAATCGGTCTGTGGCTCATTGGCATTCCAAGTGCCATCTTGTGGGGCATCCTGGCAGGCGTACTCCGTTTTGTCCCGTACATAGGTGCGGTGATTGCTGCGGCCTTCCCACTCGTGCTGTCCGTTGCGGTCGATCCAAGCTGGACCATGCTATTCTGGACTCTCGCGCTGTTTCTCGTCGTTGAGCCGATCGTGGGGCATGTGATTGAACCCATGGTGTACGGGCACAGCACCGGGTTATCGCCCGTCGCCGTCGTTGTGTCTGCTACCTTTTGGACCGCGCTCTGGGGGCCAATTGGTTTGGTGTTAGCCACACCTTTAACGGTTTGCCTCGTTGTACTTGGGCGTCATGTTGAAAGACTGGAATTTTTGGATGTCATGTTTGGCGACCGTCCTGCGTTGTCGCCCCCCGAAATCTTCTATCAACGCATGCTGGCCGGCGATCCCACAGAAGCTGCCGAAAAGGCCGAAGAATTCCTGAAAGAGCGGTCTCTTTCATCTTACTATGACGAAGTTGCCTTGAAAGGATTGCAGCTAGCTCAAGTCGACGCGGACCGTGGTGTTTTGGACAGTGAGCGAGCCGGCAAGATAAAGGACGCGGTGAGCGAATTTGCCATCAACCTTTCCGAACAGGACGACCGCGCTCCGCGTAAGATCCGTCTAACCACGGATGCCGAAGCATCTTCCGCGGTAGAGAGCGTCACCGACGAACCACCTTATGATAATTTACCAGTGCTAGACAAAGA
Source organism: Bradyrhizobium sp. AUGA SZCCT0177 (assembly GCF_018130125.1). Lineage (NCBI taxonomy): Bacteria > Pseudomonadati > Pseudomonadota > Alphaproteobacteria > Hyphomicrobiales > Nitrobacteraceae > Bradyrhizobium > Bradyrhizobium sp. AUGA SZCCT0177. The sequence goes on from NZ_JAFCMA010000046.1 coordinate 7,522, forward strand.
CGCACTACCTCCCGAATGGCTTGGCGAACACCCCGTCCTTTGCGTGGCCGGTCGCAGCTCGCTCGATGAAGGAGCCGCGATAATGTTGGGACAGCTCACAACCGCTCACGGCCTCACAGCGCGCGTGGAGGGCGCCGAGGCCCTTTCCGTCGCCAATGTGTTCCGCCTTGAAACGGACGGCGTTGCGATCGCTTGCTTGATTTATCTAGATGCGAACGGTCCTGCGCATATGCGATACTCCGTGCAACGCCTTCGCCGCAAACTGCCAAAAGAAGCCAAAATCATTCTATGCTGCTTGATGATGGATATGGAGTTTTCTCGGTTGGAAGAACTCCGGCTGGCTGCAAAAGCGGACTTAGCGGCTGCTAGCCTGGGTGAGTCGGTTCAATTGTGTATCGCGGCAACAGGAATTGAAATTCCGGCCAATACTCCATCGGCAGAAATCCCTGCGATGACAGCGTGATCGAGCCGCCGTTTGGCTCCCTGCGGGAGCCTGGGTAAGCCTGCAGGACGGACATTGTTCATTAGGCCTTTGGACATTCGCAGCAGGTTTGCTGATCGGCGTCTTTTCGTGATCGAGGGCGCGCCCTGCCCCGGTGCTCCTTCGCACCGCTAACGGCCCCAGCGTCCGCCCAGCGATTGTAGTACCTCCTCCCTGCCAATGCGTCCTGAAGGAAAATGAGCTAGGATACCGATTCTGGAGGACACTATGGACACTGAACAGACCGAGCAAGCCACCGAGGCCGACCAATCCAAGAAACCCGTCATGGAGCAAATGACCGACCTGGTCGCTGGAGCGGCAGGAACATTGGCTGAGGCCGCGGTAAAGACCGTCGCCAAGAAGGCCACCAAAGCGGCTGCGAAGCGCGTACCGAAGTCGGTCAAGAAGGCCGCCAAGAAAGTGAACAAGGCTGCAGCGGCTAAGAAGACCGCCAAGAAGGCCTCGAAGAAGTCAGCAAAAAAGTCGGCCAAGAAATCTTCGAAAAAGGCCGCGAAGAAATCCGCACCGAAGAAGTCAGCTAAGAAGGCGTCGAAGAAATCCGCCAAAAAGTCATCTAAGAAGAAAAGTAAAAAGTCAAAGCGCTAACGTTCAGATTCTTCTCAGACATTGAAACGCCCCACATCATCTGGGCGAGAGAGAAACCATGGCGAAGAAATCCAAACGCAAAGACTCTAACGTACCGATGACGGGGCGCCAGATCACGAACGCTATGGCAAAGAAGAAAAAGAAGACCGCCGCTAAAAAGCGCTCTGCAAAAACCGCCAAGAAAAGTGCGAAGAAAGCTTCTAAGAAGAGCAAGAAGACCGGGAAAAAGTCGAAGCGGTGATTTGCTCCAACCTGCTTGACTCAGTCCCTGATATTTATTCCCAGGCGCTGAACGTCCTCTCGCTGTGCATGATCACATTTCTAGAACATTCGATTACGTCGAATATTGATGCTGCCCATTCGGCCGAGCCGACATACAACTCTAGCTTGGGCCACGTGTTGCGGATAATATTCTTTAAGTCTGTCATTGAAGGCTCGTTTGCAACGCCGCTTATGCCAGGGACTTCTCCTGCTCAAACGCGGCGATGGCCGTATAAACTAACTACCGCCATGTGCGATGCGTTCACTTTCCTTCGTCAAGCGCAGTAAGGAGGTTATCGTATGCCGCGCGCCTCCGAGCCACACGGTCAGCACGGCGCTCGTGACCGAGAGCGCACCGTATTTCAGAGAGTTGGTGGCCAGCTCATGGACAACTAGGGCAGTGTAGTTGCCGCCGCTTCGCTAACCGCCATTCGTGGAACCGATACCCGTACTCGCCCGCTAACCATGTCATTCAAAGGTATAGCAGAGCTCGTTACCGTACTGGCACTTCCGTCACTGTGACTTGAAGGCCAGCATCCCCAAGAGCTCCAAGGATGCGCTTCGCAATTATTTTCGCCTCCTCAGAATCTACCTTGAGCTCGGGATGGTCGCCAAAGCTATCGAGTATCGCCGTTGCTATGATCGCGTTTATTTGATGCTCATCAGTCATAACTGCTCCTAGTCCCAATTGGCGTGGCCTAAGTTAGCGACGCGAAAAACCTCAGAGCAAGGTAGGCGACGACCGCTGTAACGAACGTTATGCCAATCGCGACGGCGACGCTTCTAACAATATGTCCCCAATTCATAAGTCTGCTTCCAGGATGCCCTTGAGAACTGGCGCGGCCGCGACTTCGCCCCCCACTGGATTCACCAACCGCTCAGGTGTTCCTCATGGATTTCTCGCTTTGAGCGCCAAGCGAGGGATCGGGGAAGATGAGGCTTCGCCAGCCCCTGCGATCAAAGGGTTTCCACGCTCCCTCCCGCTGCGCCAATCTGTCGGCAACCGCATAGACGGCGGCTGGATTTACGGCCAGCCCGCAATGGCTTCCTTGCACCTCAATGCTTTCTGACTGAGCGGAGGTTTGCTCTACACAACCCTGCCACGCGCAAACTCCGTCCGTGCGGCTATAAATCGCTGTCGTAGGAACTGGTGGCGCAACCGCAACATCCTGCGCGTCGTCGACGGATTGACCGCTGGCGAACTCATAAACTCGCCACGCATTTGTGGATTTGGGGCTGGCGCCGAATGGACTTCCCAGCGAAATCACCGAACGAACGCGATCCGGCAACAACTTTGCCAGTTCCCGTGCATAAATCCCACCAAGGCTCCAACCGACTATGCTGATTTTTCCACCGTGCAGGTCGCTAAGTTCACGCACCAAATCGAGCATGCGATCCTGGACGCCTTCACGAAGACCTCGGTTTAGCCCCTGCCCCCAGCCACTAACCCTGTAGCCACGGTCTTCCAGAAATCTGCGCAGCGGTAATGTGGAGTCGTCACCGGCCATGAGGCCGGGTAGCACCAACACCGGATGTCCGTCCCCCTTTGGGACCAAGTTTAAAATCGGAAGCGCACCCAGAAAAGCCCCGAATTCGGTCAGAGCACGCCGCCCTTCAAGCATCATAAGAATCTTAGATGGCGGACGAAACGACTGAGTTGCAGCTGGCATTTTGTTCCTTGTTGCGTTGCACAAGGAGAACCTGCTGGCCCATCCGTTGTTCCAATAGGGTGCTATTTTTGTGCAGAAACAAATAAACGGCAGGCACTGGTAGGAACGGAACGGATCCTCATATGTTGCACTGCATCAGAGGACTTCATATGTCGAAGATCGAAAAAACTCGCACACCAGACCACACAGCGCCATCGTCCCCGCCATCTATTCCGTTTTCGTTCAGTTGGGGCTCAGGATTGGAAAGCCCTCGGAGCCCCCACTGCTAAGAATTCGGTCCTCCAGCGAGAATTCGCCAAGACGCGCCTGATTGCGAATGCGTTAGCTTCGGGGAAACTCCTCGTTGCCTTGTCATGGTCGACGATGATGGAAACGAGCTCTGTAGAGTGCAATCGCCGCAGCGCCCTGAATTAGGTCAATTCAGTCGGCTTATTCGGAACTCCAGCTTGGCAAGCATTACCTCGCCAAGCTCGTCTCTGACCCAAATCGTGATCTGCGATACCGTCTGACCAGACTGCATCAAATCCCGCCCTAAGTTGCAAAGTGCCAAACCGGCTTCCACACGAGCGGCATCGAGGTCGGGAAAGCGCTCGCCTTCCTCATCAACGGACCGCGGCGCGTCCCCTATTTGAATGTCGAAATAATATAGACCCATGCAAGGCAAGACCCCGACCCGGGAATTCGTTCCGGCGCTTGCCTCCGTTGGGAACAGCGCCCGGCGTCCTTGAAAGCAGGAACAGGCCTTGGACAGAGCAAGACGATCGCCGGCTGCTTGAATTACGAAACAGCGGGAAATCTTATCTTTCGATAGCAGTGGCGATGAGACGCTCGGCCTCCGCGATTAAAGGTCGTCTGTGTATTGTCCGGGCCCGGGCGAGATCCACCACCCCAAGCTCGCTGAAGACCGATGCGTAGCGCCTTATTCGATCCTGCATTCCCGCGGCACCAAGGTTCCATCTTCCAAAAACTGGCTCCAAGAAATCAGCACGATGGCTATCGTCTTATCGTTCAACGGGAGGGCAAGCGAGTTTGTCTGTTCACCGGCTTCGATCGGAGCGTTACCCACTGATTGCCGAGGCCGCTGCGCATCCGTTCAGATGCATCGTATGACCGTCTCTGAGTTCGGTTGTCTCACCCTAGGAGTTCGGCATTGCGGTGATGTCAGCTTCGGAAAAAACCGGAGCTGTCGCCATCAGCAGGCCGAAATGGCTGCGATTTTCGACGCCGTATAAACCGTTCTGCTGCCTGACTGGTTTTTGCGCGCGTAGAATGATGGACCTCTCACTTCCAGATCGGCATTTGCTCTCGTTTGGGGGCGACTGCGAAATCACTCGGCCGCGTCGAGGCGCTGAAGCGTGATGCCCGCAACTCCTAAAAGCCTGGGCGGGTGGTTTAAAGGTTGCTCCTCATGCCGCCGTCGCCTCGTCAATGAAACGATCGTAGGGGTTATCACGGAACCCGTTCGCTATCTGCCCATCGTATCAAAAGGAAGCCGAGCTTTGCGGAGATGAGTTTGTTAATAATTTGCAGTCGGCAATCGCGGGTACGTAGTGAAATTCGCGCTGGCAGGATGTGCGTACGGATTGCCAACCGCGAATACGCCCCTCATGTAAGGGAAGAGCTGCCAGTCTTCATTCTAACCTGAGGAACCATTGTGTATCGCATCGGTTGGAGCGTGGGCAGTTGTGGAGAAGTGAAATGACAGACAATAATTTAAATCGCGACCATTTGACCGGGGGCGAGAACCGCCGGGCCGGAATGGGCCGCGGAATGATCGCCCTCATTGCTGGTATCGCCATTCTCGCCGTTCTGTTTATGTGGGCACCTTGGAACCACAACCGAACGGCTGACAACTCAGCACCCGGAACTACGATCGGTTCGAACACCACGCGCCCGTCGGCGCCGATGGCCCCGACCACTGCTCCGTCACCCGCGGCCCCGGCTGCCCCCACGACCACTCGATAACCGACACAAGAGAACCGCTGGAATTCCAGCGGTTCTTTTACTTTCGTTCGGCCAATTGTTTCTTCAAATCGTCGATGAAGTGCTGCGCGCCTTCAGGCGTGCAACTCGCCCCAGGCGAGCATCGAGCCTTATCGATGCTCGCCTATGTTTGGCGGCGGACGCGCGAGGCAGCAACAGGCGCCGCGTACGTCTGCCTCATACGTTCTCGTCGTTCAGCTTGGACGCCTCAGCCTTGCTCGATGGTCCTCGAAATCGGCTCACGCGACGCCGGGCGGCAATAGACCAAGGCGTCGCTCGAACAGCATGACAGGCTCTCATCCTGCCCTGCGCCCGTGCGGACGCTCGCCAGCAGGCTTGGCCCCGGGCGGTGGCTTTGCCCGGTGCTGTCCTAATTAGGACATTGCTCAGGCAAATTAGACACCTCGTAAGCCAACGCCGTCCAAGCGGAATATGGTCGCTTGGACGGCGTTGTATTTCCGTGGTCGGGCGCAATCCCGGCACCCCAAGCGTAGCCAGTGCTGTGACACAGTTATGTGACGCCACCTCCGGTTTAGGAAATGGGGGTGACTCCCGCAGGGAATTAGGGGCCCGCGTCCGGGCGGCTAGCTGGCCGTTTCCGTTGTCTCGAACATTAGATGCTACAGTTCTGACACTCGAAGTCGTGGATGACTTCGGGACCTACCCCCGCTTAGGCCTCAGCGTAGCGCCCTGGGCATATTGCTCCAGCTATCCGCCCCTTTTTTGCGGCAGGGCCGTCCTGGCTGTCTCTCTCATTAGTTTGGTCCATGGATATCGTTTTTCTTTGGGGGCTCGAGACCAGGCGAGGTGAGCCACTCTTCCATATGCGCAGCCGCCTCTGCATGGCGGGCCTTTTTCAAGGCCGCATCGCGGACCGCTCCGAACGGCAATAAACTGGCCTGTTCCCTAAGGGTGCGCGCTTCGTCGAGAAGACGTTCCTTGAGAGAATTGGTTTGTTGGAAACGCCTAAACATGCGCGGCTCCTTTCCGTAAGAGGAAGGCGGGAGCGCAAGTGGCGTTCTCATCACCGATAAATACCGAGATCCGGGCGGTGATGCTTGTTAATGACTCTATCCGTTAAGCGTTCCCATTGTTGCGCTGCGGTACTTCAGGGGCCCGCAGTGCTTATTTTAGTCGCGGCTTATTATTCCGCCGGAAGGGATCGGCGGCTTCATCGTGACCCGGTGACCTTTGTGCCCGTCTCTGGCGCAGGTATCCGCTTAGCAATCCTCGCAATGGTGGCGCGACTGCAACCGGTTGCGCTCTGTATCGATCCCCAAGACTGCTTTGCCTTGAGCATGCAGGCAATCCCGGCATTGCGTTTGGTATCTTCCGGGCGGCCTTTGTATCTGCCCTCGATCTTGGCCTTGGCCTGCCCTTCGGCTGCCGGCGACGCCTGTCCTCGTAATCCTTGCGCGCCACAGCAGCGAGCATGTCCAGTAGCATGCCGTTAATTGCTTCGAACATCCGGCAGGTGAACTCATCAGCGGAGTTGGTCGCCATCGACCATGATGTCGGCAAATCCAGCGCGACAACCCGGACTCGTCGCGCGGTCAGGTCCGACTTTCGGCATCAAGACATGGCGGCAAGCAGGCATTCTGAACCCTATCGCAATTGAAGCGACCGGGGTCCGTCGGGCATTTCGCGAAGGTATCGTTGTCGAGGCGCTGAACCCGAAGCCCGCCGCATTTTTTCTCGCATTTGTCCCGCAATTCGTGGACCCATCCGCCAACATCGCCCTGCAATTCATCGTTCTTGGGACCATTTCGGTTGGGCTTAATACTGGGGTTGACGTCGTCGTAGCCTATTCTGCCGCGAATGCGCGAGCCAGTCTATCGAAGCGACCTTCTCTCATAGTGAAGATGCGACGGACGTCGGGCGCAGTCATGTTCGGACTCGGGGCTTCACTGCTCCTTGCGCGGCGGGATAGTTAACTACAGACAACTTCCGCTTTGGGTCAAAAACGGTCCCCGCGGCCCCGAAGGGCCACTTTCGGTCTACCCCGAACAACGGACATCATCAGACCGGCTCGGTTGGTCCGTTTCGTGCCAGGAACGGACTCATGCACCGCAGCAATTAATATCGTCGCTATTCGATCACCTCGTCGGCGCGGCCAAGCAACGTCATTGGGATGTCGAGGCCGAGAGCCTTAGCGGTCTTGAGGTTGATATTCAGCGTGACGTCCGTCGCCTGCTCGACGGGAAGCTCCGCCGGACGCGCCCCCTTGAGGATGCGATCAACATAGCCAGCGGCGCGTTGCCATAGCTTGGAAAGGTTGGCCGAGTACGACATTAGTCCCCCTCGCCGGACCGAGTCGATGAATGGATAGATCGCCGGCAGGTGCCGCTCTGCGGTAAGCGCGATCAGCCGGGGGATGAGGGGTATCAGAGACGGATCGTCGGTGACGATGAGGCCGTCGAGGCCCGTCTCTGCCAGAGCGGCGAAGCTGTTCACGATGTCCGCCGGCCGCACCGAAAGGGCTGTCAGCTCGAGACCGAGCGCGGGTGCCGCTTTCTGCACGAGTTCGACTTGGTTAGCATTCGTGGGATTGTCAGGATTCCACAACACGGCGACACGATGCACCTTCGGTGCCGCCTCCTTCAGCAGTTCCAGCCACTTGACGCCATATTCGCCGGAGAGCGGCGACAGCCCGGTGATGTTGCCGCCCGGTCGAGCAAGACTTGCCACAAGACCCATTCTGACGGGATCTCCACTCATGCAGACGATCGGCACCGTGGATGTTGCACGTTGCGCAGCCAGCGAAGTGGGGGTGCCTGGAGTCACGAGGACATCGACATTGAGCGTGAGAAGTTCGGCGATCAGCGCAGGCACGCGCTCCGGTTTTCCGTCGGCGTAGCGTTCTTCCAAAACCAGGTTGCGCCCGACGACGTACCCCCGGTCCGCAAGTCCCTGACGGAATCCCGTCTGGTTGTACACGTCCGTCCCGCGGGCGCCGCTCCAGACGTAGCCGACCCGTGGCACCGCTGGTTGCTGCGCGCGGGCTGCGAGTGGCCACGCGACCACCGCGCCGCCGAGAAGCGTGATAAAGTTGCGGCGTTTCATTCAGTCACCTCGCGGCGCGCGCCACCGCCACATTATGGGCCCGTAACACGGAATTTTGAAAGTTGAGTGGCGAAATAACCGTCAGTCCGAGATGGGTCAATCGCGTCACTTTGGTCGTCGGCAGACTACTTCCGGTTTTCCCCCGGAAGCGGACATCGTCAGGGCCGGTCGGCATGTCTCAAAAGTGCCACAACCGGACTCATGCACCGCAGCATTCAGCGCAAGCAAATCAATCTTGCTTTCCGAACAAATGCAGCTCCGTTACATAGGGGAATTCAATCGTGTCGCGGTCGCTTAGCAAGAGGTCGCTCTCGATGATGCTCTTGACCTTGGTCCGCACAATGTTCTGCTCATCCTCCGGTAGAACCGCAATGAAGCTCGTCGACAAAGCGCGGTCCACGATTCCAGTTGCTGGCATGGGCTGGCTGAAGGCATAGTTTCTGCTCGCCAGATGCCTGAAGCGGGCATCATCGAAGATGACACGCCACTTTCCGGTTGATTGCCGCGGCGTATCGCCGGCATAGGTGTCCATGATCGTGGAAAATGCGGCGACCCACGGTACACGATCGTCCCGCACATTCCAAATCAGGGCGAGTGCACCGCCTGGCTTCAGAACGCGAAGAATTTCGCGCGTCGCCTTCTCATAGTCGAACCAATGGAAGGCAGTCGCGCAACAGACAAGCTCCGCCACGTGATCGGGAACTGGAATCAATTCGGCGCTACCTATGAGCATCTCAACCGTCGCGAGACGATCGACAGGGATGCGTGCAGCCATCTTCTCGATCGGTTCCACAGCCAAGATGCGGCTTCCGGTCAACGCCAAAAGCTCGGTGAACTTTCCGGTGCCGGCGCCAAGATCGATGATGGTGCCGGCGAGAGGAAGGTCGGCGAGCAATGCTCCGGGATATTCGGGCCGCCCCGCGACGTACTCGCCAACTTTGCTTGTATAGCCTGCGGAAACCGAAGAGGTCATGGTTCGATGTCACGAGCCGGAAGGGTCGGCAGCATATCGACTTGAGAAACAAAAGTCAGCCGAAACGTCAGACATTACTGCGGCCGATCAGCAGATTGTCTGCCAGATGGAATCTGATGTGGGTCATTTTTGACCAATTGCTGTCCGAACGAAGTCTGGTTTACCCCTGTTAGCGACCGAACTGCTGACATTACTACTAGTCCGATTCGTGCCAAGACCGGACATGACCTTTATTTGTGGTATTGTCGCAGTCCGAGACGATCGATTTACTGGGGGGCACCATGATCCGCCTTCTAATGCTCGCGTTCCTTTCTATGCTCGCTTTCAAAGGCTTCGTTTTCGCGCAGTCCGGTCCTGTGTTCTCCGACACCGGTCCCGAGGCGGAGGAGTATGGTGCTTCCAAGGGATATCCGGTGCCCCCCTTTGAATACCCACCGGGTCTCCGGCAGGACTTCATGGTTGGAACGTACAGTCATTTCGACAAGGTGCACCCGATGCGCACCGTTCCAAAACCGGCGACGCCATCTGTTTTGAAGCGCGCGACGGAGGAAATTGTACCAGTCTACCATTACGACGGGCGGCAGAAAACCATCGGCGACTATCTGAATACGCACCCCGTGACCGGCCTGCTGATCGCGCGCGGTGATACGATCCTGTTTGAGCATTATCGTTATGCCCGCAGCGATCAGGACCGATTGCTCTCGAACTCCATGGCCAAGACGATTACGGCATTACTGGTCGGCATCGCGATCTCCGAAGGGGGAATCCGCTCGATTGATGATACGGCAGCAACCTATGTCCCGGAATTGTCGGGTACGGAATACGGCGCCACGCCGCTGCGCGCGCTGCTTCGCATGTCGTCAGGCGTCGCTTTTCGCGAACAAACCTATCAGCCAGACGATGACATCATCAAGTTGCACAAGGCACTGCTGGGGAAAGATGCGGTCGGTGCGATTGCCGCGCTTCGCCAATTCAACACGCGTGACGCACCGCCGAATACGCGCATTGCTTATGCCAGTTCAGAGACAGAGGTGCTCGGGCTGGTGGTCAGCCGCGCGGTCCATATGCCCCTTGCCGACTATCTGGCGGTGCGGATTTGGCAAAAGCTCGGTGCCGAGTCCGACGCCGCTTGGGCTATCGATCCGACAGGGCAAGAAGTGGCTTACTGCTGCTTCATTGCCACGCTACGCGACTGGGCGCGCCTAGGGTTGATGCTGGCAAATGACGGCGAATGGAACGGCCAGCAGATTGTTCCGCGGCAGTGGCTTCTCGATGCAACGACGGTGTCACCGGATAGTTACCTGCGCAACACGGTTGCCCAGTCCTGGGGCTACGGCTATCAGGTCGTCATACTACCGGGGGAGAGGCGGATGTTCCTTCTCCTGGGTATCAGTGGACAGGGTCTCTTCGTCGATCCCGAGTCGAAGCTGATCATGGTGCAGACGGCGGTGCGTAAGTTGCCAGTTGGCGATCCCAAGTCGCCGGAAGCCATGGCCTTGTGGTATGCGGTCGTGGCGCAATACGGGCATCGTTAGCTCCGCAGCTTGTCCGCTGAGGGTCAAAAGCTGCCCGGACTTCCCCGAAACGCGACTTCCGCTTTGCCCCGATCAACAGACATCAAACGACCGGCTGGCTGGTCCGTTTCGTGCCAAACCCCGAAGTGGCCGCCTCATTCGATCACCTCGTCGGCGCGGATCAGCAGTGCCGGCGGAAAAGTGAAACCGAGCGCCTTTGCCGCCTTCGCGTTCACAACGAGGCTAAACCGGGTCGGTTGTTCGACCGGGAGATCAGCGGGCTTCTCACCCTTGAGTATCTTATCGACAAAGACTGCGGCCCTGCGGTGCAGTCCAACGAGACTTGGGCCATACGCTATCAGTCCGCCGGACTGAGCATACTCGGCATCATAGTAGATGGCCGGTACCTTGTGCCGTGCAGCCGCGGCTACAACCGGCTCGCGATGTGCAAATATCAGGGGTCCACTAAGCACGGCGACGCCGCTGGTTCGCGTGGCCGCTTCCCTAAATACAGCATCGAAATCGGCAGCTCGTATTACCTCCAACGAAGTCAGCGTGAGGCTCAACGTTGCCGCAGCTTGCCGCATCTCGGCATAGTCGGCGTGGTTGGCAAGGAAGGACGGAGACCAGACGACACCGAAATTGGATACGCCTGGAACAAGTTCGGTTAGAATTTGAAGCCTCTTGCCGACAAGGCCCGGGCCCTGGTTCGACTGTCCGGTTACGTTGCCGCCCGGATGCGCGAGGCTCGCATCAAGCCGAGACCGACGGGGTCAGTGGCAAACGCAAACACGATTGGTATCGTCTCCGTGGCATTTCTTGCCGCAACAGTTGCGGGTGAGCCCGATGTGACAATGATCATCGGCTTGAGACTTGCCAGTTCTATTGCCAACGCAGGCAGGCGGTCGGCCAGACCGTCAGCCGAGCGATGCTCAATCGCAATCGATTGCCCTTCTGAATAACCCAGATCGCTTAGTCCAAGCCGAAAGGCTTCGTACCATGGCTTAACCCCGGAGCTGTCCAGATACGCTATGAGAGGGACAGTAGAGCGTTGGGCTCGCGGCGCTGTTGGCCACATGGCTGCCGCCGCAGAGCAGCAAGAAAATCCCGCCGTCTCATGCAACCCTCCTTGAAGCGCAGAGGGTCAAACGGGTTCTTGGTGCGCTCAATTGCCATGTCTTGGCCCGCGGAAGGTGCGCAGCGCAGCTATTATACGCCACCACCATTTCAAATAGAACGGCAAAATGGAGCCAAATGGGGCGGGTCACAAGAATTGAGGGAGCGCGCTCGGGGGCCGGCGGATCGCGACGTCCGTTGTGGGTCAATCGCGTCGGTCTGACGGTCGGCCAGCCACTTCCGGTCTACCCGCGTCAACGGACATCGCCAGATCCGCTCGGCTCTTCCGCTGTGCCAATAGGCGACATACGAGTTTAGAAAGGGGTCGAGGCTGATTACAGGAATCATCCCGCAGAGCATTCGCGCTCTACGGGCCGCGCCGGGTCCTCAAAATTGATTGCTTACTGAATGAGTCCGCCCCGGTCTTCTACAAACTTGCATCGAGCGAGTCGGAGTACGAGTCTAAAATTGTGTTCCCTCGAATGAAACAAAAGAGATGTTGCACCGAGGACACGGCGGTATGTTCGCGCGAGTCGCCAAGGTTAAGGATTTTACGTCGGGCCTTAGAGAAGACGCGAGATTAGGGCGTGAACCCATAAATTCAGAATGGTCGGCCCGACGTCCGCTTTGGTGCGCATTCCGGACTCTAGTTGGACATCGCGTGAGGACCGCAAAGTGCCCAACACCGGACCTTTGCTTGTTCACTCAATTACCGTATCGGCACTCGCGACGAGCGCGGGAGGTACGGAAAGCCCCAGCTGCTTGGCTGTCTTGAGGTTGATGGACAACTCGTATTTGGTTACTTGGTAGATCGGGATGTCGCCGGGCCTTGCTCCTCGGAGAATTGCGTCGATATTATTGGCGGCGCGCTTATTCAATTCGATCAGGTCGAAGGAATAGGCCATCAAGCCCCCGGCCTCGACGGATTCGGTAAACGAAAAAATCGCCGGAAGCTTCGCGTCGCCGAGCAACTTGGCGATCCAAGTGCTGTTTTGAAAGGTCTCAGGCGAAGGGACGACCATGACCGCATTAGCACCGTCGCGGGAGATGCTCTCGACCGCCGCCCGATAGTCTGCTTCGCTGGCACCAAATTCCACTAAAGACACCGCGAGCGGGAGGCCTGCCGCTTCGGCCGCTGCGTGGATTAGGGGGCCTGCGGTTGGCCCATTCCAATGCGATCGAAGAGCGAGACAGCCAAGTTTTGACATCTTCGGAACCATCTCGCGCAACAGTGCAATCCGTTTTCCATGAATGGATGGACCGGCGTCGATGCTGGCTCCCGTGAAATTGCCGCCCGGGTGAGCCAGACTTTCGGCGAGCCCCCACTTAACGGGGTCGCCGGTTATCACTACGATCGGAATACGCGATGTCAGCTTTTTGAAGATGACTGCGTCAGGGCCAATGACGTAGATGACATCCGGGTTGCTCCGAACGACTTCCGTCGCCAGGGCTTCGGGTCCGGACGTGTTCTGCTCTCGGCCGTAACGTTCGACCTTGAGGTTTTGTCCCTCGATCTGCCCGAACCGCCGAAGCTCAGCGAATAAGGCTCGCCAAGCTTTGGTTTTGCTATGCTCATGCAAGTCCGCGCTTGGCTCTGCTGGGCTGAAGATAGCAAGACGCTTGCGATTGGTGCTCTGCTGTGCCGCCGCAGAGAGCGGCCATGCCACCGCCGCACCGCCAAGAAGACTGATGAAATCGCGCCGTCTCATGCAACCCTCCAAGGAGGCTCAGGACCACGCTAAATCCAGGTCGAAGCATACCACATTGCGGCATGGGAGTCCGGGGTGTTGGAGGCGCTAGATGTCGAGCGCGGCAATCCGCTATTCTGCGTTGCGCCATGACCGCTAAGGGTCATTCGCGTCGGTTTGGCCAGACCACGGCGACTTCCGGTTTACCCCGGTGAACGGACATTCTCAGGATAGGTAGGCAGGTCTCAAATGTGCCAAGAGCAGACATGCTCTCAGGAAAACGCGCCCACTTGACGAACTTCTTCTTGTACCATTCGCAAGTGCGCCTTGAGCCGCTGCAGATCAACCTCGAATGCACGCGAAACCGATAGGGACCGCACGTCGGCTTCGATCTTGGCCATTCGTTGCAGATACTCGGCCTCCCGGGATGCTGCATCCGGCTTCTGCGCAAGCTCCCGTTCCAAGTGCCCCAGAGCGCGGTGCAATTGGTCGATACGACGAACGTGGAGCCATCGATAAATGCGAGGCGCGAAGCCGACCAGCGGAATAATCGTCAAAATGAACGGAATGATAAAGAATGCTATCCGGTTGAGGAGCGACGAGAGCCAGAACGTCGTGTAGCGTTGCCAGAAGGTCGGGCCATATCGGTAAAATGCCTCTGCCGTTGGAGAAAGAGGCAAATCACTGGGTTGCTCGGCCGGAAACTCGCCGAGGCGATTGAACGAGCCCGCGGGCCAGTGGACTTCGCGCATCGCTTCCAGCAGCAAATATTGCAACGCTGGGTGAAGGGTCTTGCGCACCAACATTCTATTGCGGGAAGCGAGCATATCGACGTTTGAATTCGGGATGTCGCGGCCTAGGTCAAGGACACCTCGCCAGAGCACTACGTGCTTGAGACCGGGGATCGTCTGGGCGATGGCTTCAGCCTGCGCGACGCTCATTAGCCGAACGCCAGGTGCGTCGAGCGTATCCTGCACGCGGTTGAGATCCTGCTGTGGAATGACCAGCACGTCGATTTCGCCCGCCATCAATGCGTCGATTGCTCGTGTGTAATCGGGATGATCCAATAGTTGGGTCGAAGAATCCAACGCATTAGTGGCTTTGAGAATTTCTAGCATAGCCAATCGCAGGGCGGTTCCTGGCATGCCGATGGAGAGGCGCTTGCCACGCAACTGCGCAAAGAGCGTAACAGGCTCCGTGCTTTTGTAGAAAATGAATATTGCGGCATCGAACACCCCACCCAGCGAATAAAAGGTGCCAGCATCCGATGATTGTGTGACGCCGAAGGTAGTAAGGGCAGCCTGCACCCCGGAGTTGGCATCGCGCAGCTGATCAAGATTTTCAATGGCGCCGGCAAAATTTCGGATCTCCAGCTCGACACCATGGCGCGCGAGTATGCGAGCGTATTGCCTCGCATAGTTATCGTACCCCGATCCTGCCGCCCCAGCCGCGATGGCGAAGCGACGCGGCGGCAGCGGATCGATAAGGCGATACGTGACATATGGGACGGCAACGACAATGGCCGCCAACGCACTCATAATGATCAAATTCAGCCAATATCGCATCTGGCTCACTTTGCGGTAGCGATTGGTCGCTGACCCTCTTACCGATCCTAGCAGAGAAAATGTCCGCTTCGGGTCATTCGCGTCGATTTGACCGGACCACGGCGACTTCCGATCTACCCCAGGGAACAGACATTCTCAGCATAGCCGAGCATGTCTCAAAGGTGCCATAAGCGGAAATCATAGGGAGGATAACCATTGTCTAAAGGAATGATCATCGCCGGATCGCTCGCCGCTGTTCTCGTCGTCCAGGCGATTGGATCGGCTCCGGCGAATGCGTTGCCAAAGGCGCCTGATACTTACTTCCGACCTCGGTCGTGGTGGACAACGACGAAGCTATCGACATCGATGTGGTGGTGAAATGCGGATGGACGGTTCGTCAGCCGTTCGGGTCGGCTGCGTCCTATTTCCCGATCCGTATTCCATACATCTATGGCATCAAGACAAAAGCTGGTCATGCCGTTCTTGTTCAAACGCCCAACGCCTGCGGGGCAGAAATCATCAAGCGTATTCCTGCGGATTTTATGCCACTGATCCTTTGGGCCGACAAAGCGGATGATCTGGAATTCCTCACGGCGTACACGTCTGACGCGGGATATCAACACCCCTCGGCGCACCTGAAACTTCGTTCGGTAACGATCGTCCCAGCTTCGGTCGGGGAGTACGAGGCGTGGACGCGATCGGCTCCGCGGAACATCGTCGTTCGCGGCAAGGATCCGTTTGAGGCGGACGCCAGCAGCACCGACTGGCGGTATATTCGCGTTGCTCCCGGGCAGGATCCTGGCACAGCGAAGTATGGCTCGATCGGCTGCTACGGATTGGTGCGGTATCCGATTCCAGATTCAATCAAAGATGATGTTCGCGCGAACTGGCCGGCTGATCGCCCGCGGTTCTGGGCGCCGAAGAACTGGGATGCGCAACGCTTCTACAGGATGCAAGGCGCTATCGTTCTGTCTCCACCCGGTGACTTCGTCCGAGCACTAAGTATGGGCAGTACAGAGAACGGACTGCTCCGTAGCAGTGGTGGCGGATCGTTCTAATGTCTGATGCGGGTCAAAAGCTGCCTCGACAGCCCCGCAACGCCACTTCCTCTTTGCTTCGACGAACGGACATTTACCGACCGGCGCCGCTAGTCCGTTTCGTGCCCGAAACGGAAGTCACGTGTTACTCAATAACTTCGTCAGCAAGCAGCAAGATCGACGTTGCATGCCGTTCGATTGCTCGGATGATGCCAACGCCCATCGGTAACAAGCAAGGACAGGCGGCCCTCTTCGTCTCCTCGCCAGAGCAAACGCCGCATCCGCACGCCAAGTTAGCCGCTAGCATGAGAGTGCTCAGGCGACCGGCAAAAGCCTTGCGTCCGGCCTCGTCGCGTTTACGGTTGATTGTCTGTGCGCCTGGTCATTCAAGCTAGTGCAATCTTGGAAGTGCTCAACGACCGTGGCACTTGCCAGATGCTCCCAATACTCTGCCTCGGCGAGCAGCTTCCAGCTATTGTCAGGATGATATGCAGCACTCTGCCGACACAAAGACGCCATCGCCCGGAAGCGGCGTACAGTTTCCATTCCCATCCTCCCTGTCGTTTTCCCACCCTATTTTTTATTTTTGCTTCGGAGTCATTATGATTATGATTCAGAACTAAATTTTAGGTTCTCGGCGAAGGCGCGTTTGGTTGCGAGTTGTTTCGCATCGGGTTCACATAGGTCTTCAGATGAGCGCTAATCGCGCCCGCGCCGGTCTGCGATAGGCGCGCCGATCCAATACCGAAGGCTATGCCGGTATCCTGACCACCAGGAAAACGCGATAACTGGATGCGCGCGCCGTGGGATGAGGCGAAGCACTGCAACGGCCGCTGGCGGAGACGCGCCGCGGATTACGGCCCGTGGTGCGGACAAAGAAGATCGCGCGGCGGGGGCATGATCACAACGATCAATCAATGTTCGCTCCTCGCCGGTCCTAACTCGGACATCGCGCTACGTCCGAAAGGTGCCAACGGCCGGCGTTGCCCGTTCGATGGCCTGCGACGGAGTGACCAACCTGCCGAACTAAGACATCGCTAGACGCTTTGTTTCAAACGCTGTTTCAAACACTCACTTCATCAAACTCGTGCGTTCTCGCACGCCTCGGGCATTACCCATGCAGATATAATAGTTGCGTCCGGCAGCCATTTGCATCTAACCCGCTCGCGATGCTGCGTGCAGAAAATCCGTCCTCGCGACCAAGCGCTTGGAGTTTGTTTTTCTGAGTGAAAGCGTCTGGTAAAGTGAGTTCGATATCGTGCGCTTAGAGGAAGCAGATTTAAACCTATGTTGAGACCGCCGCTCCGCTACGCTCCAAATGGAGGCTGCGGATGTTTCACCGCTGGTTCCTCGCAGTGACCGCTCCAGGCGGAATTTCTAACGTCCTTCTTGCAGCGCTGCCGGCGACGGACCTCGATCTGCTGAGGCCCGAGCTAGCGATGGTCGCGCTCGATCAGGACGTGGTCCTTTCGCGCGCGGGCGAGCCGATAGAGTATGTCTTCTTCCCTCATGGCGGGGCCATCTCACTGATGATCGACATGGCGGACGGACAGACGGTTGCCACAGCCGCAGTCGGACGCGAGGGGGCAGTAGGCATGCTCTCGGTGCTGGGGCCGTCCCCGTCAGCCGCTACCGCCGTAGTGCATGCGGCGGGCACCGCCGCGCGGATCTCTGCATCGCGATTTCACGCCGCTTTCAACTGCAGCCCTGCGATCCGGCACGTAGTCCAGAAATATACCAGAGCGATGCTGGTACAGTTCCAACTCGGCTCGGCCTGCAATGCGCTGCACCCGGTCGAAGCCCGCATGGCCCGCTGGCTGCTCCAGTTTCGCGACCGCATCGACCACGACGTACTCCCGCTCACTCAACAGTCGTTGTCGCAAATACTTGGTGTGCGACGAACGACGGTGACGCTCTTAATGCGCAAACTGCGCGCGCGTGGGGCGATCAGGTCTGATCAACGAGGCCGAATCGAGATCGACCGATCGCGACTCGCGGCGGCAGCCTGCGAATGCCACGACGCCATGCATCTCGAAGTCGAGGAGATTCTTCTCGATCAATATGCCCCGATCGGTGGGCGCTCAGGAGTTGAACCGGGCGGCGTTTCGGCCCGACCGACCATTATTTCCCGCTTGCGGAGGTAAGAGAGAGCGTTAGCATCAGCCAATGTCGGCTGCGGGTCAATCGCATCGATTTTGACATATCCGACGCATGTCCGGCTAGATGGTAATTTCATGACGTTCGCATCTCGCCGCGCGGGCGGGCCCGCAAAAATGGCCGCGAGGAAGTATCGGATCGTTCGATGATCTCGCGAAAAGATCGCTGCACTGTTGCTTCTCGCGTCAACCGGTGCGGCATTGCCCGGCGAACTGACCGGCAGGCCAGCATCCCTCATTCGGAACAACTCTGACCGATGGCGCGATTCCTGAGGAGCCGCATGCCGAACTGAATGAGGCACCCATGCTCGCGGTTGTCGCAACGCTCTGCGGCGTGGTGACCCTCGCCGCAATTATCGGGTTGATGCACCTGGCCGATATGGTCGCGGGCCCAAAAAAACAGCCTCGGCGCTCTAAGGGGAAAGTCCGCCGAGGCCGGCTGAGGTGTCCGTGTCCGTTCCTATCAGACCAACCACCAATGCCGATCATCGCCACTGCGGGGCGTGGAGATATGATTGCTAGGCCCGCGTGAGGGCCGCGGGCCGCTTATCAGGCTGACCTGACGGTCTACCCTACCCGTAGGTTTTCAGCCGACTCCTTGCCGCGGTTTGCCACGACCTCATAGCTCACCTTCGCACCTTCATTGAGGCTGCTTAAGCCAGCCTTCTCCACCGCCGAAATATGTACGAACACGTCCTTTCCGCCATTGTCGGGTTGGATGAAACCAAAGCCCTTGGACGGATTGAACCATTTCACAGTACCTATCGCCACGTTCGTTCTCCAGTGTATCGCCCCGGCGCGTACCTATCGCCACGTTCGTTCTCCAGTGTATCGCCCCGGCGCGATCCTAAATGGGGCGCAGCCAAGCGCGCAAGAAAAACCCGCCGGGTTGAGTCGGCGGGCTATTCCAAAAGCCATCGCGGTTGTGAGTTCTGAGGCCGCGACGCGATTGACGCTACTGCCGGTCGGTTAACGAACGCTCGATGACGAATTCCAAAATCTCCTCATAGTGATCGTAAAGCGCTTCGTAGCGCTTGTAGGTTGCCCAACGCATCCATTTCGGCTTCGGCGGGAAATCCCACTCATCGGGATCTAGATCCGCGATTAGCCGTGACTTTATCCGGGCTTTACCCGCGTGCGCCCGATTTGTGATGTCATTGAACTGCGACTGGTAAGCAACTTGCCTGCCCCAGGTTTGGCGGCTGCAAAATCGAGTTGCACCATTTGGCTTCCATAGCTCCGAAGCCCGTCGATTCTTGACTGGGCAAATAAAGTACCATTGCCAGCCACCAAAATGCCGTTCCTCCGATACGAGCGTGATCCGTTGGTCAAGATTCCCGACCTGAATTCGAAACCAACCTGCATGCGGCGCGGTCATATCGGCCGTGATCAGACCAGTCGCAACGTCGCCCAATACGAATGCGTCCACGTAATCCCCCGGAGACCGATGTTCGCGTCACGGCGAATGAACCCTCTTTTTGCGAGCCTATTTAGATCGAGCTTCAATCCATCTTGTAAGCAAACCCGCTGACGGCTTTTAGCCATTCACTCCTCCTAAATTAGGACAATAGTCCGCCTTCCGCGTCCTCCCCCTCCCCAGGTATCGCCGCGTTCTGCGACCATTTTATAGGTGCCACGGCTTCCGATCAGGCATCCCGTATTCTACTTCCAGGTCGCATCGCGCCTTGGCGTGAAGTAGCAATTCGAACGCTGATTCCCGGGCGTGGGATGCAGTCATCAGTCTGTCGAACGCATCGCGCGCCACGCCGCCGTTGGCGAGTTCGATATCCTCCTTAACGATGAGGCCGCCGACTGAGGCGGCCTTTGTTCGGAGATCTGAGCAAAATTGATCGTGCGGAATTGGCGAAGCAGTCTATACTCAGACCATGGCCTAGAAGCAGCAATGCTCACCCGTGAAGAGTTTGCCTCTCTGCTTACAGTCGGTAACGCGGGTATAAATAGCTCTGCGCCTGCTATACTCGCCGCACATAGCGCCCGGTTGATCGCACTGGGTTACATGGTCGATCTTGAGGGCAGGCTGCGCATGACCACGCCGGGCAGAATTCGGATATATGCCGGGCAACTCGCCAACTGAGGCGGTTTTAGTCTTTGGGCTGAAAAGTCGCTACCTGACGCGCTTCTTGCCATAGCTCTATGGCCTGTCCATTCAGCAGTTGTTGGGCGCAGCGTTTGGCTTCCTCGTCGTTGTCGCAGACCACGTTAATCCGGTTCCGAACATGGCCGTCCTCGCCGATGACGTAGGCGTAATACCCGATGGTCATGGTGATTACTTTGGTCGCTGTAGGCCGGGAGACGAAAGCCATTCCTGCATGTGGGCTGCAGTTTCGGCCTGCCGGGCCTTGCGGATCAACCGCTCCCGCTCGATACCCAGCCGGGTGCCTTTCGCCACTTTCCGGAGGCGCTCCGCTTCTTCGATTAGGCGCTGCTCTAGTGGGACATGATGTTGGATACGGCGTCGCTGCATGGCGCTGCTCCATTCCTGAGGAAGGCGGGAGCGCTACGGTGCGTTCTCATCACAGATAAAAGCCACTGACCGGGCTGTGATTGGGGCAGTTTGGCATGTCCGGCATCCGACATACTGGTCAATATTGACCACTCCGGAAGAGTTAATAACCGGCAAAACAAGCCACCGTCTGTGTTCCAATCCGTCGAAGGTTGCTTTCATCTCCAGAGCCTCCGCGGATCCTTTGAGACCACTTCCTAGCAACTCATATGCGCCCTGAAGCTGCGGTTTGTCTCAAGCGATTGAGGAACGATACGTGCTGCGGGCGGTTCAACCCGCACTGCAACATTTGTCGGGTGCCCGACATTTCGGGCAGGCGCCCCAAGGTGTGAGCATGACCCCGATGAACCGACTAAGCCGGCTTCCGACCTCCGTCAGGCGAAACCGGAACGCTGCAGCAGGACATTCCTATGCGGTCGCCGCAGTTGTTGCAGCAGGAGCGCTGGCGGCGACCGCGCTGCTGAACCGTCATCTTGCGAAGAAGGCAGAGCACGACAATCCGCCAACCGGCCAGTTCCTTGAAGTGGACGGTGTCCGCCTGCACTACGTGGAACGAGGCTCCGGCGAGCCGTTGGTGCTTCTGCATGGCAACGGCAGCATGATTCAGGACTTCGAATCCAGCGGATTGGTGGACCTGGCTGCCAAGAGCTACAGGGTTATTATCATCGACCGTCCCGGGTTCGGCCACAGCAGCCGACCGCGCAATGTCGTGTGGACGCCCGATGCCCAAGCCCAATTGATCCGGCGCGCGCTCGAGCGGCTCGGCGTGTCACAGGCAATCGTGCTCGGGCACTCCTGGGGTGCATCGGTCGCGGTCGCCCTCGCTCTCAAGTTTCCTGACTTCGTGCGCGGCTTGGTTCTCGCCTCGGGCTACTACTATCCCACCCTGCGTCCGGACGTCGTGGCCCTGTCCGCCCCGGCGGTCCCCGTCGTAGGCGATATCATGGGCCACACGCTGTCGCCCATGATCAGCCGGTTGATATGGCCGCTCATGATGGCGAAGATCTTCGGACCCAAGTCGGCGCCTGCCAAGTTCGACCAGTTCCCGAAGGAGATGGCGCTTCGTCCTTCCCAGATTCGCGCTTCGGCGGCCGAGTCGGCGCTCATGATTCCGGATGCCTTCCACTTCGACGATAAGTACGCGGAGCTCAAGATGCCTGTCGTCATCATCGCGGGCCAAGACGACCGGCTGATCGACATCGACAAGCAATCGGCCCGATTGCATTCCGACGTTTCGCAAAGCGCGTTTCACCGCGTTGCTCAAAACGGCCACATGATCCATCAGACAGCGACGGGCGAGGTGATGGCGGCGATCAACGAAGTTGCCGGCAGCGGTCTTTAGGCCGCAATCAGTTGACGAAGTGTTTCGGTGATTTCTGCAGGGCTGTAAGGTTTTGGCAAAAAACGGCTGCCCTCCGGCAAATCACCGATACCAAGTTTGGCGTGGCCTGAAGTGGCCACGATCAAAATCGGAGGCCAACGGTCCCGAACCGCGGCAGCAAGCTTGAGACCATCCATGCTGCCCGGCATCTGGATATCGGTGAATACGACAGTGATGTCCAGGCGACGTTCAAGAATTGCAATGGCTTCATCTGCGCTCGCCGCTTCGACGGCTTCAAATCCTGCCTCTTCGATCATTTCGACGGCGTTTAACCGGATCAGCAATTCATCTTCAACGATAAGGATGACCGCATGTTTCGCTTCTGAAATCATCAGTCTGTTTTTTCCACTAAATGAGCGCCGGCATTACACCGTGTTTAATATGTCGTGAGCCGAACACATCTGTTCGAACCATTTGAGGTCGGCGGAGTTGGTTCCGATGGCTGCGATTTCGCAGACATCCCGAAATTTCCAACTCTGCATGCTCGGCCGGGATCGTTGTTGGTGCCGGTCTAATCGACCGCGCCCGATAAAGTTCACATTGGTTAGGAAAAAACATGGATCTGCAAGGTGATAGCCTGGTTGAGGCGATTCCTGTTCCGAAGATTTCCGCAAGCCCTCCGGACAAGTGGGACCTGCCAGTTTGGGATGCGGGACAGTTACGCTTGGCTGTTGCTGCTGCGGGGGTCGCGCTGTGGTCCTGGAACGTGGATACCAATCGATTCACGATGGACGAGAGAGCTTTCCATCTGTGGGGCGTGCGGCTCAGCGGATCCGTGACGTTCGACGACCTTTCCTCGCATGTTCATCCCGCGGACCGCGACCGGGTGAAAGCCGCGTTCGCGGCCACGCGCGCCATCATCGGCGCCTACGAAATCGACTTCCGCATCATGGTCGGCGAAGAGGTCCGGTGGGTGTCGGCCCGAGGCCAGGGCAACGATGCGGATATCGTCGGTCGTATCATGTACGGGATTTTCCTCGACGTCACCGGACGCAAGCAGGCTGAGGAAGGTCACGAGTTGCTGGCGGGTGAAATGAGCCATCGGGTGAAAAATCTACTAGCCATTGCATCCGGTCTCACAGCCATTACTTCGCGGTCCGCAAAGACGACGGCCGAAATGGCGAAAGAACTGACGCATCGGCTGACCGCGTTGGGTCGCGCCCATGATCTTGTTCGTCCGCTTCCGGGTCAGGGAGGAAAAGCCGCGCTTCTTGGTGACCTATTGACGGTACTGCTTGCGCCATATGACGACATGGGAGCATTCAGCGGTCGCGTCCGGGTTTCAGTCCCTCGCATGGGCGTGGGCGAGCAAGCGGCTACCACGGTCGCGCTCGTTGTCCATGAACTAGCTACCAATTCGCTGAAATATGGCGCTCTGTCATCACCAACCGGCACATTGGATATAGCTTGCGCCGCCCACGATACGGAGGTGGTCGTGGTGTGGACTGAGCGCGGCGGACCGGCAGTCGCCTCACCTGCGGGTGAGGTAGGATATGGCAGCAAGCTGCTGAACCGTGCCATGACAATCCAGCTTGGCGGCTCAATTTCCTGCGACTGGAGCGCGGAGGGCGTCATCGTAACGCTTCACTTGACCAAAGATAGGCTCAAAGCCTGATGTCCGCTTTGGGTCCCGACTGTGAAAACGACCCAAATTGCGCCATGCCTTTGGCAACATTGCGGGCTTGGCTTGAACTGAAAGCGCCGCCAATGGAAGCGATCCCCACCTTGGGCTGCCTGGCTTATGCAAGCGGCAGAACGATTTCGCAGGTTAGCCCTTGGTCGCGCCAATCAAAACGTACCTCACCCCTGAGCTGGCCAATCATGTTTTCCACGATGCGCGTGCCGAACCCGCGGTGCGTGGGCGGCGTAACGGTCGGCCCACCCGACTCGATCCAGCGCAAGCTGAGCCTTCCATCTGCTGTAAGGGACCATGAGACTTCAACGCGGCCACCCGCTGCCGATAGCGATCCGTATTTTGCCGCGTTGGTCGCAAGTTCGTGCAAGGAGATTGCAGTAGTCTGAGCCGTACTCGGCTCCAGCATAACGGCTGGCCCGTCAATTCGCACCCGCGCTTCTCTCTTCCCGCCGTAAGCCAAAAGCTCCTGCGTGGCCAGACGGTGAAGCTCGGCTCCCGCCCAGCGGGATTCCACGAACAGCGTATGGACCTTTGCCAGGGCATTGATTCGCCCTTCGATCGCTTGCTTGAGATCATCAGGCGTGTCGGAATGAGAGAGACGCACCGTCGCCAGCACCGTGGCCAGGATGTTCTTGGTTCGATGCTCGGCTTCGCGTGCGAGATTGACCATTTGAGCTTCGCTGCGCTTGTGCTCGGTTATGTCGCGAGCGATTTTCGATGCGCCGATGACCTTGCCTTGCGTGTTTCTGACCGGTGAGATGGTCAGCGAAACGTCAATCAAACTCCCATGCTTTCGCTGCCGAACGGTTTGGTAGTGTTCGACGCGCTGGCCGCGCCGAATTCGCCCCATGATCGTTTCTTCCTCTTTTTGATGATCGGGCGGAATCAGAAGCGTAATCGGCTTGCCGATGATTTCCTCGGCGAGATAGCCAAAAATGCGCTCCGCGCCACCATTCCAACTCGTGATGATGCCATCAAGGTCCTTGCTGACGATTGCATCGTCGCTGGATTGGATGATAGCGGCGAGCCGTAGCGCGGTTTCCTCACTGCGTTTGCGCTCCGTTATATCCTGGAAGCAGTTGACGGCACCGACAATGTTTCCATCGGTATCCCTGATTGCCTCGATGTCAACGAGCGCGATGCCGCGCAAGCCGTCAGGTCGCTCGATATGTACTTCCTGTTCGCGCACGGAAATACCCGTGCGCAGCACATCTGCCATGGAGCATTGATGGTGCGGGAGCAGACTGCCGTCGGGGCGAAACATTCGATACGATCCTCAGAACCGTTCATCAGGATCGCCGAGTTTAGGCGACCGGCCCCATAATTGGGCAGCGCGGCGATTGTATCGCAGAATTAGACCGTCCCGGTCACAAACATAAACGGCAAACGGCAGTTGTTCGAACAGTCGCCCGGGTAATTCGAAGGCCTGTTCATCTTGGCGCATATCAAGGACGACGCCGGCTTCGTTTGCGAGCGCGTCCACCTCGCTGGAGGTTCTCACAGGTTTGCGCCGGAAGAAACGTAGCGCGTCGGAAGATGCCGCCCGCTGGATAGCATGCCCGAGATAGAAAACCGCCCCGGCTTCTCTGATCGCGCCGAGCGACGGCTCTTCATCGACGTTACTCATCGCCATGATGGCCTCCATGGGCGCGATGCTGAGCCGTACACAAGGCTGATGCAATCAGTGCTGACCTGATGTTCTACCCAGCCGAAACATTGACGGGACGCTCCCAATCTTTTCCACGATGCGCCGGCCCAAACCCACCGGCATCTTCTCTGGGTCTAGTAGGTCATTCTCCGCCAACACACTTTCGTCCGTCTGAATTGTTGCCCGATCAAACGGCTTTAACGTTCTTCCGGAGTTACGCAAAGCATCAATTGCCTTTAAAACGGATCCGGAATTTTCAATAAGGGCGGCTGAAAACATCTGCGGCTTGACGCCTAAATGCTCACAAATAAGATTCTGGCGAACTCCCGCGATCGTGTCGCGCAGTTTTCTCTGTTCCGGGGAATGGCCCACCGCTTCAACAGCGAGATCGCACTCGGTATCAAAGCTCATGGAGCGATTGTTCAAATTAGATGACCCCACCCGAAGTAACTTGTCGTCCATGGTTAGTATCTTAGCGTGCACGTAAATCGGTTGGCCTCCGGCCGTTACAGGGTAGTACACGCCAAGCCGCTTATGTTTGTCAGCCTGCCAGAGCTCCTGAAGTAGTCGATATCGCGCGCCATCCATGGCTTTATGCTCGAGCCATCCCTCCGTTGTTTTTGGGAGCACTAGTATTATCTCGGGACCGTAGGGTTCTCGCAAGCGATGGGCCATCGCATCGGCGATTTTGCGCGACGCCAAATACTGCGTTTCTATGTAAACGGTGCGCTCCGCTCGCCCGATGGCATCGAGATAAAGTGACTCGATCTCCCGGACTCCGCGCTCGTCGTCTAAACCGGGAAGGGTACGGGCTATTGCTACTTCAACATGCTCCATGATGGGTATTAAATTGCCAGGCCACAGGTCCGCTTTTCTCGGGAGAGTAGGAAGCTCTTTTCCTGTCGCGCGGAGCCAGCGCTCACGCGCAAGGTCTGCGATGGCACGAGCAGCATCACCGTCAACGGCGGTGGTCGCGTCATGCCAAGGACCGTAATTTCGCCCGCTCGGTTTCTTGCGTAGCGGATTGTCGTCAAGGTGCTCAGGGGTATCCCAGCGATCAGTCGTCATGTCGATTCCACCGCAGAACGCGATTGCATCGTCGATAACCACGATTTTCTGGTGGTGAGCAGCGCCCACGGGATGGGCATGATCCAGTTTAAGGTGCAATCGCTTGTCGGTGATCCAATCCACAACGAATAATGGCGTCATGCCCCGTCCCAAGGCTTGTATCATGCCTAGATCCCACTTGAGCACGTAGACGTTCAGGTGGTCACGATGCTTCGGAAGCCACGAGAGAAACTCCCCCAGCGTATTTGGCCCCTCAAGCGTTTGCTTCTCCGGCTCCAGTTTGATTCGAGTGTCAAAATCCCACCCTATCAGCATGATCCTGTGCTGTGCTTTGAGCATTGCGCTTTTTACATGGTGAAAGTAGTCGGCTGCGTCAACAATCAGCGCCAGACGTTCTGCGCGCTCGATACGCCAGCAATTCCAACCTACCGTCAGCATACGCCCGCTTACGTCATTCATATTGCTCAGCCATCGCCCGTCGAATGAACTGCGAGATCCAGACCGGCACCCGCTCCTCGATGATCTTAAAGTATCGATCCAATTCCGCTTTTGTCGTTGCCATTTCTACCCCATCTAATTCTGCGCCGTTGCAGCCAAACTGCATTTGGGAAGCGCCAACGCGGCAATCGGGGCCTTCAACGAGCGAGACGGCTGTGCGTTCGGTTGCGATGCATAAGCGCCCTGCTCAGCCTCAGTTAAAAGACAGACGACGATCCGGGCGGACGAAGCCTGTCTCGAAAGCTTCCTTACGGCGTAATCCAGTCGTGCCTTTGAGACGTTCTCGAGATAGCAAATGCATAGGGAGGCAGCTTCGTTTTTCTCGATCGCGGTGCCCGCGCCGGATACCCGCGCATTCATGCCTTTGCGCTTGAGAACGTCTGCGACTAATCAAATCATCATGAGCGCTACTGGCCTAGTTTGAATTTGTAAGCGGCCTGCCGCGTAGTTCGTTACGAACGCGATGGGCAGTCAAATCGACGACCTGCGGCGCGCTGTCGCCGCGCAGTTTCTCAACAAACCAAAATGCCCAAATGGCTACAAACGAGCAAACGAATATCAGTGCGCAAAAAAGAAATACATTCATGGGGTCCTCCAGACTGCGCTTGCTTTGTTTCGGTTTACGCGCAGCAACCCTGAACTAAATGCTTTAGGCATCGAAAGTTCCCCAACCCGTGTTTGCGAGGAGACAAGGGCGTGACGGCCAGTGCACCGACGCGCGCCGGGGCCGTTGTCGCCTATCTAACCGCATGCGCTCCTCGCTTTTGAACCTTCGCCGCCCGTCCGCGTATTTATACGGCCAATAGGGGCTGACGGGCTGAGCGAGCGCTTACAAGTTGTCCTACGGGGAATGGGCGAAGTTAACCGTCAAGGCTGTGCTAATCGCGGCCGCTATGGATTCCCTCCTTTTCGGAGTCATCTGGTATTTCACAAAGTGAGCTGTTTTGAACAGCGCGGAGGCGACCGGAGAAATGCCAGATTGTCCCGATCACCGCCCCGCCATCGGCATATCGGGGACTGAGAGTGTTGTGCCCCCGCCCAATCCCAGGGATGCACCCCGTGCCTTCTACACAAACCGAGACTTTATTCAGCGTTTTCCGACCTCGGCATTTTCAATTGCGCCAAATGCAGCAAGCCAATGAGGCTTGTCTGCATTGAGCCCGGCGAACCGGGGTTCGATAACCGCACGTTCGAATGCGAGAATGTCACGACACCGCGCGGTTTGTCGTCTCGGGCTGAAAATGGCACGGATCGATTAGATTGAGGTTCTGGGCGTGGCCACGCTGGCCCTATCAGCTGGGACGCTCTTAATGCTGCTGTTCGCGATGTAGCCATGCACGAGCACGCCCGCAAGACCTTTGTAGAGCATCGATGCGCCCTACCGATCACCTATACGATACGAAGGGAAGCACTGAACGATGCCAAGCACCGGTCTTAGGCATCACTGCAGCGATCTTCGTGTGCGGCCCTACAGCCGCTGCAATGCTTCTTCATCTGCCGGGATAACTGCTGCAAGTAGCGAGCGCCCGGCTGATCGCAATACGGTGCCAGGTCCCGCAGCGTTCCACCCTGCTAGCGTCACCGGAGGAACTTTCACAAGCTTAAGCGTTGTTTAGGATAGTTCACGGGCGATAGTAAATGCGAGATGAAATGACCGCCTCTCATAAAGAGATGAATAGATATTTTGAGATGGTCAATCGGCGAGTGCCGGCCAGGGTCTCTCAATTCATTCGCTGGTTGCGCAAACCGTCGTCATTCGCGGCTCGGCTAGCGGTGGCTTTACTGTTCATTGTCGGGGGCGTCTTTAGCTTCTTACCTGTGTTGGGTGTCTGGATGCTGCCCCTTGGCCTCCTGTTGATTGCTCAGGATATCCCCGTTTTGCAAAAGCCTCTCGTTAGTTGCCTGGCGTGGATAGAGAAAAAGTGGGAACTGCTAAAATTGAAATGGCAAAATCGCTGAGATGGTTTCGCGGCAAATAAGCCGCTCGTAGACGCAAAGAAGCAATAGGGGTGAAACTCGCTCTTCAGCACATCAGCACCGACAAAAAACGCTCCGCCCCTAGCACCGAAGGCCCCGTCAACCTGATGAGCCGCGGCTCGTCTGCCGCTTAAGCGAACCTGCTTGGGTACCGGGTCGGCCTTTTGTGCGTTCCCGTTCAACAGCACCTACTGGAGTGGATTGGAGATCAAGATGACACCCCGCGAACGAAAAGACATGCCTTGGCTTCTGGTGGCGTTCGCTGTCGTCATTGTGGTTATCATCGGCGGCGCATTTTTGCGCTGGCCATAAGCCGTGACATTTTGAACTAGCCAGTCGGCCGCTAATCCTCGGGTCGATAATGCTCAGGGCGAACTTAACATTTGTTCCTTCAGCGAATACCCGCAAGCAAAGTGCGTTCGCGGGAAAATAGAGTCCTTCCAAATGAGGGGCACGAACGATTTCCAGTGAACCATCTTATAGGGAAAAGAGGTTGGCCATGGATGAAATCGAGGATCCCCGCGACTTGGAGCGCAAGATCGAACAAGCGAGCCGAATAGCCTCCAGCGTGACCGATCAAACGACTTATGAACGCCTTACCATGAATCGCGCCTAAGGACGAAGCTCTCAATCCTTTTCGCTTTTTGCGCTCTCGGCTACGTCTGCCGAGTTGTGAACATACACCCGACGGGCGAACACTTGATGGATACAAACTGTGGGGGCGAAAGAAAGTAAGGCCGCCTCAGTTGGCAGCCTCTTTCATTTGTCGATGCAATCCCATGTCGCCTGTTGGCAAAGTGCCGGTCAATATTGATCAATTCAAGAATAATTAACGTGTGTCGTTAGCGAATTACGACGCTGCCGGATCCAAATCAGGACAGACCCGTGTATCGGTACTGGTCGAAATAGACCACTCGTCAGAACAAAAACAGGCCACTCGTATCAGGAACGTAACCAGCGCAGTTCTGTTGAACATTATTCATCCTTCCAAAGGAACGCCTGATGGCCGACGACAACACAAGAAATCCAAATGTGAAACACCCCGGCGAAAACCCTGAAGGTAAGTTCCATTACAACCCCGGCAACATGGCCGGGAAAAAGCCCGGCGATCCGGAAGAGACTGCCGAGAATCGTGGCGAGCTTCCGCAAAAGACCAAAGAGAAGCCCGGCGCCTAGTGCCAGCAGACGACCCCCGAAGCGGCCCCAGTGCTCCCCCGAGTTCGCTTGTCTCCGGTTCCATCTGCTAATAGCCGGTGGGCCGGGAGCGATCTTGCGATGCGACTATACCTTTCGGCTTGGCTTGTAAGGCTGAACCCAGAGCCATCAAGGTTGCCGGAGCCAACGCGCTCGAAATCAGAGCCCCGGACCAACGTCCCTCCAAGACAGCCACATCCTCCGCGTCCGAAGTAAGGCCGCCTCAGTTGGCGGCGCTACGGAATTGCGAAACTGTCCACCCGTCACTGCTGCCCCAAATTCGGGATCGAGCAAATCTGCAAATCATCTAGTCAGCACCTCTGAGAGGTCGGGTTACCCTAAGAACAAACAGGTGTTTCAAATGAGCATAGTAAAGCGTCACCTCGCGGAACAAGAAGAGCGTCTGGCTCTTATTGAAGAAATTTGCATCGATAAAGGGGCGCTTGTTTTAGACGCCGCTACCGACGAAGTTTATTTTTCGGCGGACGATGCGGCCTACAAGAACGCCTACGTAACGGTGTTTCAGGCATGGGCGAAAGGTATAATCAAGGGCACGGCTGAACAGGTATTTGACGCCACAAAATCAATTCTCGAGGACTAGCCTCAACCGACTAGGCAATTTTCTTTCTGGGCTTAAAAGAAGGCGGACTGGGTCGATGTGGACTGCGGGCCAAACCGCCAAGAAGGTGTTAAACCAACCAGGCGCCTTCGCTTTGGCGGTGATCACACAGTTTCGTGCCAACCAAGGTGTTTTGCTCGCTGGCGCAGTGGCGTACTATACGTTGTTGTCGTTAGTTCCGCTGCTTATCCTCATTTTAATGGCCCTCTCCCACATCGTTCCGGAAGACCGCCTTCTTTTGACCCTAAGCGAATATCTCGAGTTTGTAATTCCAGGGCAATCAGGAGCTTTGGTAGAGGAAGTTCGGACGTTCCTCGCTCAAAAGCAAGTCGTCGGCTGGATCCTGTTCGTCACAATGCTTTTCTTTAGCGCACTGGCGTTTACTATTCTCGAGAACGCAATGTCGGTGATTTTCTTCCATCGGGTCAAAATCAAGCGCCGACATTTCCTGGTGTCAGCCGTAATGCCCTACTTGTTCATCCTTTTTTTGGGTGTAGGGCTACTCATCGTCACCGTCCTTTCCGGAGTGCTCCAGTTCGTGGGCACTCGAAGTATCGTGATTCTCGGTCAGCCACATTCCCTGGACCAATTTTCCATTTTTCTCCTCTATATCGTTGGAGTTACCGGTGAGATCTTTTTGCTAACTGCGATCTATTTTGTCATGCCTGTGGGGCGATTGTCCTTGCGTCATGCACTGATTGGCGGAGTGACGGCCACGCTCCTTTGGGAAGTGATGAGGCACATTCTGGCTTGGTACTACGCAACCATGTCTCAGATTCAACTTGTTTACGGCTCCCTCACCACGGCGATCGCTGTGCTATTGAGTGTTGAGCTTGGCGCATTGGTCTTGTTGATCGGCGCCCAGGTGATCGCAGAATATGAACGGATTAGTCGCGAGCCAATCGAAACGGCGGCCCGACCGGCGAAGCTGGAGGAACCATAGAGCGCGAGGGTTAACGTGCGCGGCTGGGTCGAGCCATTGCGGCGACCAAAGCCCGCCTTGCGCGTGCTGGCGGCCTTCTCAGCAGCATTTGAGAGTCTTCTAGTCCGTATGAACTCTGCGTGGCGCTCACTAAGGATCCTAACGGCCGCAACAGACTCAACCCTCAACGCGCTCGCGATCCAGGCCTTGAACGATCTGCTGAAAAGCACGGGAAGCGGCCGGCTATCGGAAATCCCCTCCCCGAATGAATAGTTAAGAATGCGGACTGAAAAATCCATGGCGCGCTGGATGCGATGAGCGGGGAACCAACTAGATTGCGGTCATGGATGAAAAAGATCTCGAACGCCAAGGCAATGAACCATCCCCGCTCCTTTTTTTCGGGATCGCGGCTTTGCCGTTCTTTGGCTTACTGGGATGGTATTTCGGCCTGTTCGGTTGAAAACAATCTGCCCCTGCTCATAGGCACCGGGTCAACATGAAGAGAACTTAATAGCAATAACAGCAACCTGGATGCCACGAGGCGCGTACTAATAGTGTCGGAGGTGCGAACTCTGCACCAGGCCGGCCGGCGGCCTCATAACTCATGGTCGCCCCGATGATGGGGCCGCCGTTAAGGTTTCCTGTGGGGACGGTGCCGAGATTACTGACACCTCGGAAAATATTGGGATGTTTCTCCCGCTGGAAACTCTCGGCACCGTCCATCGATAGCCGACTGCCTAATCCTCGGGTGTACCGCGAGCAATCATGGTTAGCGGGCCGGACCTTAGTCATACTCGTTCGTAGACGACTTATGCAGCACCTCCAAGGCAGAGCGGGGACTAGTGCAGAGTGCGGACCGGCCTTATACCAGTCTCGCAAACACAGATGCCAGGGTTCCGAGCTGGGCCGTTCGTTCCGCACAAACGATGCCTTCGTTAGCAAGGCGTATCGGGTGCCTCATCCCACCCTTCCAGGCATTCGAGATCGCCGTGGCAACCAACAATTCAGGATTGGGAAACTTATCAACGAGCCCGGTCGCGTGCACGTAGCCCATGGCGATAGTCATAGCTTGGCACAAGTCGGGGTTGTTTTCGGTAATGCGATAGTGCGCAGCGTACATGGGTCCTCACCACTCTTGCTGCGCTAGAAACTTTGTAAATACTTCACCGTTCCTATTCTGGTGCTTCCGGCAAACAAGCAATCTGTGGGCCAGGCGCGGTAATCAAACCTCGCTACTGCGCCTGGTCTCCCATTTGAAATAGGAACTCAAGCCGCGCTTGCGTTTAGCCACAGACGGTCCTCTGGCCGGGCGGTCCACTGACACCATGCAGACGGGCCGCCCGGTTTCAATTTATCGACGGTGGCCCAGCGGCAGACCCATTGCCCTCGCCTTTTGACGCAACGTCGCACCCGATCGCTTCATAAGCTTTGCGATACGCTCTACCGGAGTCTTAGACTTCGAATGCGTCTTCAGCAGTTTTAGATCGTCTTTCGTATATCCACGACGTGCCGCCGTCTTCTTAGCTTTCTTGGCCACAAGGGACTCCTTTTTGTGAGGTGCCCTTCTAGCATTAAGCGATTGCGTGGCAACTTAGGGGCCGAATGGCGGATCGGCGTTTAGCCAGGATAGCGAACTCAGGATTTTGCATGGGTTTGGGTCCACGGAATAAGCTTCGCCGTGGCTCAACAGGTCATGCCGGTTGCGGCGTCTCGAGGGTGTCCTGTCTGCTCATGATGGCCCGAGTCACGCGCGCCGTCTTATTCGCCAAGCCAGGGGTAAGCCCAACGACCGGTACTAAGCTTTGGAACATTATGGATTGCAGGGCGTCTGGTTTGGACCTTCCAGCCGAAAGACGCCCCCCGACTGCTGAAGGAAAACCCGTACCATTCGGGTTGGCGGCCCCCGGTTGGGGGTTTTTTTTCGGAATTAAGTGCAGGCCGAGGGTGCGGGAAGTCCGAGCTCGGCGATCGATGCAGAGCGCTGACCTTGGGATCCGCCAATAGTGAACGTTCTGAAGCCGCCCAGCTGCGCAGTCGAACAGCGTGAGACACTCCTTCCTCGCTTTTTTCTGTTGTTTTCTTCGAACGGCTCCCATATCGCCTACAAATTCGGTGCAAGGAAGACGGTGAGCTACTCGGTGCATCCCACCCTTCCTGTAGCGCCGCCCAATAAATGATGCCTGCTAATTCCGTTCCCAAATCTGCTTCGTCAAATCATCAATATTCCTGCGCCACATCCGGCGAAAGCGTTTCACCGGCTTTATCCGGCACGTCAGCCTCATGACTCAGCCGTTTAATCTCTACGCGCTGTCGGTCGATCATTACCGATTCATCTAGGCTCATCGTCTAGCGACAATCAGCAGGGCGTCATTACCGGTTTTCAAACGGAACACTAGTCACCAAATCGTCAAGCAACTCGAGGCGCTCTCGCTTCGTTACATCTGCTCACAAAGGAGAGTGATCATGGATAAAGACCGCATTGAAGGTGCCGCAAAACAGGCAAAGGGCACAATCAAAAAAACCGTCGGTAAGGTGACGGGCGAT
Organism: Bradyrhizobium sp. AUGA SZCCT0177; assembly: GCF_018130125.1. Classification (NCBI taxonomy): domain Bacteria; kingdom Pseudomonadati; phylum Pseudomonadota; class Alphaproteobacteria; order Hyphomicrobiales; family Nitrobacteraceae; genus Bradyrhizobium; species Bradyrhizobium sp. AUGA SZCCT0177. The sequence goes on from NZ_JAFCMA010000046.1 coordinate 41,625, forward strand.
AGTAAGACCGAAGCCGAAGGAACTGCAGACAAGGCTGAGGGCAAGGTGCAAAATACCGTCGGCGGCATCAAGGATAAGGCTCGCGAAGTGCTCAACAGCGACAAGTAAAGCATCGAAGCTGGTGGGTCGTCGTATCGACCCTGGTGGGTCGTCGCAAGCCGGACCTATGGTTTGGTCCCGTACGTCCGGCTTTTTTTCAATGTTATGCACCACTCTCACTTTCGATTCTTCTTGCTCTTGTCGAATTTGTCGAATTTCTAAGTCCAGTACGGGCGATCTGGATAAGTTTTTTCCTGGCAGAGTTACGACCGGTACTGAGGGATTTGGGCATGCCCGTCAACTGCAACGGTGGCATGATCGATCCCAGAGAGTATACTCAAAGTGCGAGCCGTGATGGTCGCCTGCCGTTAGACCGGAATGAACATGCTTGTTCCTACGAGGCGGTCGTACTCTCCGACCAACTCCTTATTGGATCTACGAGCGCGAGTACGACCGGCGCGGCAGAGACGTGCTTCAAGGCACCAACAACACCAAAGGCACCGCTTCGGCGGGCCTTTTTTTTGTTCCGCAGCCAGCAAATAGGAACGCCACTGTGCGCGGGCCGTTCTGCCCCCATGCAGATATTTTCCTACAGCGTCACGGACCTCACCGATTACGAGTCGCCATCCGACGAAATCCTGCTGGACGAGCAGGAGGTTCCGTCGTTCGCGGCCCGGGTGGCGCGCGAGATGCTGACCGCGATGCCGGAGCTGAAGCTCAAAGGAATGTGCCTCGCGGTCTACAACAGAGAAAGCACGCCGGTCGTGATCGCTCCGCTGGACCCCATTCAATAATGCCCTTGGCCAACTTCAACAAGCTGAGTCCGGACGCCCTTACGGCGTCGTGCAGTGAAGTCATCATAAACCTGTATAATTTTGTTCGGGATGCAGAAGGCCGAGGGCGCCTCCAGTCCTTGAAGATGGGTGCCTTTTAACCGGGGATGCCGTCCTAGACGGCGCAGGTTATGAGAAATAATGGAAAACGAATGCCAGTCAGAAAACGCCGCGGCCAGCCCGGCAATAAGAATGCGGTAAAACATGGCAGGCACAGCGAGCCGGTTCGAGCCGCGCGGGTTGCTTCATCTGATCAGCGGCGTCCATTGGACGAAACGGCGAAACGATCAATGCCTACGCTCGAGCAGCGAATGACATGAACAGCCCAGATGCTATTTCCGTCGGCGTCGCGTTCCCTTAGTCACTCGGTTTTGGCCCGTTTTGAGGCCACCCAGCCGTTTCGCATTTCGGGCAACATGGTGCCGGTATCTCTGAATTATTTCATCACTTGATGTGCCGACCATCAGACTAACCGCGGCTTCGGAAGCCGCAAGTATCTTTTCGCTGACCATTAGTTTAGCTTCGCGCCGGCCAGACCTGCCGCCGCGCATCAGCTTCATCGTTCGCAGCGCGATTACGCGATTTGCTTCGACTGCCAACATCATCAATTTGAACATCCGCCGACCTCTACATATCTGTCCGCAAAGAAGGGGCTGCTCGTATAAAAGACTTCATCGTTTCATACTTAGTTGCACCATTTCATTCGAGTACTTGCGGAACATTGCGATCCGCTCTTTTGTGAGCTCTTCTATGACGCGGAGTAATTGAACGGGCGACCTGACCGACGCAAGCCTCGGTCCGAATTCAAGCGCAAATTGCAGGTTGGCTTGTGCCATTTCCAACAGCTTTGCTTGATAAGCCCGCGCTGTTGCCGTGGCTGACGACAAGTCAAACCCCTTCCTTAATTCCGGCTCGCTCATTGTCTTTTCCTGCAATGCCATCGCCGGACGCTCAATAATGGCTGCCTCTTGTTTCGGATCGTTATGACCCTTGGGAGACGATTTAATGGGGTCGGTCGCAACCGAGCGCACGCGGCTGGGTTTTGGGCTTCTAATAACAGCCGAATTGGCTCGTTGGGCCTTGGCGGCTATTTTCAGTCTGCGGGTGGGCTTTGACGCCGTTGTTGCTTTGCGTTTAGTCATTTGCGCACTCCAAAGATGATTTGAGACATTCATTGGACAGCCAACATCCTGGGCACTCCAACGTTCCCGAATATGCTGGCGGGGCCCGTTTCTAACTAGTCTTGAACCGATCGGGGCCTAGTATTTGCCGCCCTGAATCACCGTAAGCTGGGGACGCCGACGCGACGTTGGCGCCACGGGGGTCGAAAAGGCAACCGCGTCATCCACGAGATCCGCGACCGCTATCAAATAATAACCTACACCCGCTGAACATCACGGCAGGGGCAGCCCAGAGCAGCATCATCGGCATCATGTCCTCCTACTGAGCAAACACTGTGTGTTTCAAGTACCGTGGGATTTTTTTGTTCCCACTCCCGCCGAGATCGCCAACTCTGTGCACGCTTCCTTGCTTGCGTGGACTTCCTACCAGAACCCGTCGAGCCAAATCGATCAGGTGTTCTTCAAGTGTCGTGCTGGGGCTCACAAGGCGGCGCCGCATACACTCACTCCGGGGCTTTATTGCCAGCCCGACTTATCCGACATCGGATCGCGCGCGCCGGTGCGCGTCATCGTGTGATTGCAATTAGCGCACTCAAAGGTCCGGCTGTCATCGCTCTCTGACGCTGGGCTGATCATGGTCAGCATCATTCGTTTGGAACATCGGGGATAGCGGGGCCGCCCAATTGGGATCAGCGACGGTTCAGGACGGGCATGAGGTTGGGGCAAGTGATGTGCATCCCTTTTGGTCGGGCGGGAGCGCAACACACTCTCAGTCATCGATGGAAGCCGAAAGCCGAGCGGTGATCGGGATAATCTGGCATGTCCGGGAGCCGACATAGTGATCAATATCGACCACCTCGGAAAAGTTAATGAAAGCAAATCAGGCCGCTTATAGGAACGATACCGCTGGCCCCGACTTGGACCGCATGTGATCTTCCCCGAGACGCATGAGGCTATCTAATCTCTAGCCGACCCGGCCCCAGTCCCTCTCCCCCGAGGGCTGGGGGCCTTTTCTTTAGCGCCAATATCTTGAAGACCACCCGACCATTGAGATTTGGTCTCACGACCCCCGGCGGGTCGCGCGGCTGGTGCGGAAATAGACGCTAAATGAAACTTAGCCGGGCACGCCATGGATCGCAGCACCCTGTACTTCCCACTCGGGATGATCTGCCTGGCCGTCTTGGTGGCGTTCCTTGGCTTTATGGTCTTCGCGTAAGGCCATCTCATGTTCATGTAGCGGTCCGCTATCACCGCTTCGCTAAGCCAGAGGAGGCGGGGCGCCCTTCACCCCGTTGGGAAGGGAAGTGACCACCCTCTCCAGATTGGATTGCTCTTCGCTCAGGCGCCTTTGGACAAACTGTCGCTCAAGGTCTGTCAGACTGGTCTGCAATAGGTTGCGATAGCGTTGAATATTGCTGCGATGCGTATGCAAGCGAGCCAACTGTTGATCAATCATTTGTCGTCCCTTGACGAGGGGTCCAATTCCGTCTCACCGCAACAACGCCGGCCAGAGCGGAGTATATTCGCTCTGGCGGCATCGGCATTTCCCCGGCCGGGTCTTTAAATCCCGGCGGGCTAAGCCTGCCGCACGTCTGTGACGCTTTGATTACAATGGGGGTGGTGACTCTGAGCTAGGGCCGGCGGAGCTATCTCGTCGAGTTGTTCGGCCCGGCGCCGATGCCGATGTATTACGCGAAATTGGGGTGATAAAATCCCTGTGCAGGCAAGTTGGTCTTTTGGCACCATCGAACAGCACGGTGACGCCTGTATTGCTTCGAAAAACCTCGACCACGATCCCCGTCTTGCCGGCCAGCGATCGCAATCGAGTGGCTCCGAGTTCACTGATCTTGAAGCGAGCGCCGACGACCAGTCTATTGAATTCTTGCACGTCACTCACAATTTTGCCCCACGATAAAAACACCACGTAGAATGAAAATTCAAACTCCTCTCCCGGCCCAGCGTTCCAACCGGCCGGCTAGTTTACGAAACGGCTGCGGAGGTACTCCAAAGTAGCTAGGAACGATTCAACCAAGTAGCGTTAGCTTTGGTCGCCGCTGGCGCTTTTTTCGGCGTTGCGGTTGGAATGGGCGGCCCCAGCACAGCCAGCCCCGGGCCGTTTTTGCCACGACCATCGGGCGCTTTGCGCGGCTGTCGATCAAGACAAAATTACACCAGCTCGCCAATGAAGGGCTGATCGAACGAAGTCGTCCTCGTGGGCCAGAATCGGAAAACGCTATACTACAGGAAAGGGCCGAGGCGGCTCTCCTGATCTACTTGAACCTCGTCTTGATCGCCTGCCAGAACGATGGGCCTTCCGGCGCCGGCGTCCACCCGGTTCTATTTCCCAGATCGAACGGGCGGATACGGCATTGTCTTCGCCAACGGGCACTGGTTGGAGTAGCGAGGCCGATCTATTATGTCAGGTATTCTTCGGCCCGGTCTGCAGCGGTAACTCATCCTTTCGCAACCATTATAATGCAGCGAACACTGTCATGCCCGGGTGCCGGTTAGCCCTATTACCGACTGCCAGTAATGACCCTTTTGACCAGGGATTTTGCATGGGTTTGGTCTACGGAATAATCTTCAACTCAGGCGATGCATGCATCCCAACTTCCGTCACGCGGGCGCAAGCGGTAAGAGCCGTCGTGCAGTACATCGACGCCCAACCAGCGAGAATGCACGAAAGTTTTGCGGAATTAGCCGATGCGGCCATAAGGGCCACATGGCCGTGCAAGCCTTAGAAATCTGGTCACATGATCACCGGCGGGTCGCGCGGCTCGTGAAGAAGTAGCCGCGCACACTAAGCCAAACCCGTCCGCAAACAGAAATAATCAATAACGGCGAGAACCATCAGCGCGATGAAGAGCCATCCTGCGCTTTTTTGGCCTGTATTGGCGAACTCACGGTTGAGATCTGTCTGGCTTGCATGCGGCACCAGTTTTTTACGACGGTGATGTGACGCTGCCGAGCGAAATTCTCGGCCTTGTTTCCACGATGACAAGAGCTTGCGAATTAGGATATCAGACATCTTGCACGATCATTTGGGGTCGGAAGCAATTGGGTATTGAATCAGAATTAGTAGCGGCTTGCCGCTTGTTTCGGCTAAGAAGACCAAGGCAACCTGATGAGAATTTGAAGTCGGGCGGGCAAGCCGGTCGCTGTGGGGCGCAGGATGGTGCGTAGCCGCTCCCCAATCTCGTCGCAGATTGCGCGGCTGTGGACACTGTCGATTTGAACCTGGTTTGAAACCTTCATGGCCGTTCTCGCAGCACTGTCTTTCCTGCGATGACAATAATCATCAAATTTTAAGGGACCGAACTCACTTCCCTGGGCATTTGAATAGAAAGCGTAACGGGGAATTAACTCTGACGCCCCGC
>NZ_JAFCMA010000047.1:0-45697 GCF_018130125.1 Bradyrhizobium sp. AUGA SZCCT0177
CCATCCCGTCCCACTCAGAGGGCGTCGGCCGTCGTCACGGACGTTGGACGGGTTGCGGTGGACGCTGGTTTACGCCTCGACGACGGCGTGGATAAGCGTACGGCAAAACCGTGTGGTCCTGGCACCCGTTGCAGGTGTCAAGCTGTCGGAGAAGCGCAAGCGGGAACGGCGGCGACGGAGTCAACCAGGAACTCGTCTCCGGGGAGATCACGGCATAAGCCGTAAAGCCATTGCGCAGGGAAGGCCGGGTGTTCTCCGCTGCCCTGTATGCTCGTGTGCACTTTGTTTTGTGCAAACCGCACGCGAGACCGCGGGTGCAGCGCGCACCCGGTCTTCTCTGCGCCCTCTGTTTGGAGGGCAAGGAAGTTTCTGGCAAAGCTCGGGCGCAATGCGTCGCGAGGACGCGCAGCCACGTTTGGACCTCGGTGCAACAACAAGCACCGCCGTCGTCCCGGCCTTGAGCCGGGACCCATAACCACAGGAGGAAGTTTGGCGAACGGTCTCTGTTACCGAGCCTCATCGAGAAATGGGTCCCGGCTCAAGGCCGGGACGACACCGTGATCCCAGTTCAATACCCACGTTGACGCCTCGTTTGACCTGCGCCAATCTCTTTCAAAACCAATAAACAAAACTCCGGAGGTCACGCCATGCTCCGCGCCGAAGACAACGCCTTCCTGACCGAAAGCGGTGCGGGAACGGGGATGGGCGAATTGCTGCGCCGGTTCTGGATGCCGGTGCTGCTGTCGGCGGAATTGCCTGAGGCCGACGGCACGCCGAAGAAGATCATGGTCATGGGCGAGGAGCTCCTGGCGTTCCGCGACAGCAGAGGCGTGGTTGGCGTGATCGATCAATATTGCCCGCACCGCGGCGCCAATCTCTGGCTCGGCCGCAACGAGGAGTGTGGCATCCGCTGCGTCTATCACGGCTGGAAGTTCGACACGTCAGGCAATTGCGTCGACATGCCGACCTCCTATCCCGATCTCAACGCCAAGGACCTGATCAAGATCAAATCCTATCCGGTGCGTGAATGGGGCGACATGATCTGGGCCTATATGGGCCCGGCCGATCAGGTGCCGGAATTGCCGGCGCTGGAAATGGCGCTGCTGCCGGCCTCGCACCGCTACGTCACCAAGAAATGGCAGGACTGCAACTGGGTGCAGGCGCTCGAAGGCTCGATCGACACCGCGCATTTCACCTTCGCGCATCTGAGCTTCGAGAAGGAAGAGAACGAGATCCTCGACATCAAGAAGCATTTTGTGAATCCGCTCACACGGGTTGCGACCGACCATATGCGCTGGATCGCCGAGGACCCGCGCCCGGTGATCAAGATCAGCCCGCACGCGGCCGGCCTCACCGTCGCCGGCGGGCGGCTCACCGGGTCCGACAACATCTACTGGCGCATCGCTCAGTTCCTGATGCCGGTGCATGCCTATGCGCCGAGCTCGATGCCGGGCGAGAACATCTTCGGCCAGAGTTTTGTTCCCGTGACCGATACCAGTTGCTGGATCTACACCTATGCGTGGAATCCGGAGCGGCCGCTGACGCAGGCCGAGCGCGACGGCTACGATCGCGGCAACGGCGTGATGTCGGAGGTCGACGAGAATTACGTTCCGCTGCGCAACAAGGCCAACGACTATCTGATCGATCGCAAGCTGCAGAAGACGAAAAGCTACACCGGCATCAAGGGCGTCTCCGAACAGGATGCCGCGGTGCAGGACAGCCAGGGCCCGATTGCCGACCGGACGCGAGAACATCTCGGCCCGACTGATTTGGGCATCATGCATTTCCGCAAACTGGTGATGGAGGCCGCCCGCGCGCTGCAGCAGGGCGAGGCACCGCCGCATGTCGCGCGTCAGGACCGCTACACCGTACGCTCCGGCGCCTGCGTCACCAGCAAGACGAAAGACCTCACCGCCGTGATGATCGAGCGCTTCGGCGATGCGGCGGGGTTCGTCGGCGGTCCCGGGCGGAATGTTGCGGCGGAGTAGGGGCGGGCTGCTTCTCTCGTGTCGTCCCGGCGAACGCCGGGACCCATACGCCGCGGCGGGCGTTGTTGAAAAAGAAAGACAACGATCAGCGTGTTAAAACAATGATCGCTGGTGGTTATGGGTCCCCCGATGCGCAATTGCGCATCTGAGCTCAAGGCCGGGACGACGTGTGGATGGATACGGGCCTACAACGGAATCCTCCGATACTCCCGATTGCTCAAACTCGCTTCCTCCAGATCGAGGTCGCGCTCGATCCGGCGCCGGGTCTCGTCGGTGATCTTGCCGTCGCGCAGCAAGGCGTGAATGAATTTACGCTCCGTCGCGATCAGCTCGCGGGTCAGTTCGGTGCCGGCCGCCGAGGCGTCCTGCACGTCGGGATCGAACGCATCTGGCAGCTGGTTGGTGCGGGATTCGTGCCGTGCGCGGAGCAGCTTGACGACTTCGTCGGTCAATTCGCGGTCGTTGGTAATGGCATCGAGCGATTTGAGCGCGGCATCGAGCGCCTCGCGCCGCGCAGCGATTTCGGCTTCGTGCTCGGCGATGTGTTCGTCGTGGCCGGCCTGCGTCAGGCCGAGCCACCGCACCACCAGTGGCAGGCCTGACCCCAATCCGACCAGGGTGATGAAAATGACGCCGAAGGAAACGAACAGGATCAGGTCGCGATGCGGGAACGCGTCGCCATTCGGCAGTGCAAGCGGCAGCGCCAGCGCCGCGGCAAGCGACACCGCGCCGCGCACGCCGGTGAAGGCGATCACGAATGTGTTTCGCCATGGAGGACTGGGATCGCGCGCCCGCAGGCGCGGGTTCAGCAGGCGCGGCAGATAGATGGCAGGAAAGACCCAGGCGAACCGCGCGACGATCACGATGACCGTGACCAGCGCGGTGGCGAACAGGATCTCGTCCAGCGGGAACGCCTTCGATTTCTCGAACAGCGAGCGCATCTGGAAGCCGGTCAGCAAGAACAGAAAACCCTCGACCAGATAGATCACGAGGTCCCAGAAGAAGATGCCCTGCAGGCGCGTCGCCGATGAGATCAAAAGCGGCCCGTTCCAGCTCATATAGAGCCCACAGGCGACGGTGGCGATCACGCCGGAACCACCGAAATGGTGGGGAATCCAGAAGGCGAGGTAGGGCGTGAGCAGCGACAGCGTGATCTCGACCTGCGGATCGCGGGCGCGGTGGCGCATGCGCAGGCTGAGCCAGCCTACCGCGAGACCGAACAGCAACTCGCCGACGACGATGACGGCGAACGTGCCGGTGGCCTTCGGCAGCGAGAACATGCCGGTCAGGATCGCCGCGACCGTGAAACGATACAGAATCAGCGCGGTTGCATCGTTGACCAGGCCCTCGCCCTCGAGCACGACCAGGATCCGGCGCGGCATGCCGAGCTTGCGGGCAATCGCCAGCGGCGCCACCACGTCGGGCGGTGCGACGATGGCCCCTAACAGGAAGCCGACGGTCCATGGCAGCCCGATCAGGTAATGCGTGGCGGCGGCGACCGCGAAGGCGGTGAAAATCACGCAGCCGACGGCCAGCAGCGTGATCGGGCGGAGGTTGAACTTGAATTCGCGCCAGCTCATGGCGACGCTGGCCGAATAGATCAGCGGCGGCAGCACCACCAGCAGCACCAGTTCCGGCGGCAGTTCGATCGACGGCATGCCCGGCACGAAGGCGAGCACGATGCCGACGAGCATCATCAGGATCGCCGACGCGACATTGATTCGCCGCGCCAGCAGGGCGGTGCCTGCCAGCACGGCGAGCAGGATCAAAAAGATCTGAAATTTGGCGTCCATGATCTCCCCAATTCGCAGGGAAACCCCTCGGACGTCAATCCGGTCGGATGGACCCGCGGACGGGCGAGGCTACCCGCGCAGATCGTAGCGGTAGGACTTTGAGACGATCTTCCAGCCATCCGAGAGCTTCATCGCCACCAGATAGTCGGTGAAATAGAGCGGCGGCAATTGGCAGCGCACCTTGATGAAGGCGGTGGATTGGTCCGAACGGTCGATCGTGACGACGAAATCCTCACGCGGCTTGCCTTCGGCCTTCGCCGACGGCCGCTTGCGGAAGTAATCCAGCCAGTCGGGCATGGCGAGGACCTTCAGCCTGCCCTTCTCCAGCGAGCGCAGGTCGGCGGAGGGGTGGAAGATCGCGCCGAGCTTGTCGACGTCGCCTTCGTAGACGGCGTCGAAGTAATGCTGGACCACGGCTTCGACGGTCGAACGGTCGTAGCTCACGGATCGGTCCTCCTATGCAGGCTTAAGCAGCGGTTACTCGCGCAGATCGTAGCGGTAGGATTTTGAGACGATCTTCCAGCCGTCGGAGAGCTTCATCGCCACCAGATAGTCGGTGAAATAACGCGGCGGCAATTGGCAGCGCACCTTGATGAAGGCGGTCGACTCGTCCGAGCGGTCGATGGTGACGATGAAATCCTCGCGCGGCTTGCCTTCGGCCTTGGCTGACGGGCGCTTGCGCACGCGATCCAGCCAGTCCGGTACGGTCAGCACCTGCAATTCGCCCTTCTCCACCCAGCGCAAGTCGGCGGTGGGGTCGAAGATGGCGCCGAGCTTGTCGGCATTGCCTTCGTACAGGCCGTCGAAATAATTCTGGACGACGGCTTCGACGCTCGATCGGTCTTCGCTCACGGTAGTCCTCCCCAAAGGTGCAGGATTGTTCGATCTGAAGTAAGCCACGAACGGATGAATTTCGCTACGGGTGAGTGCAAGACCGCGGGAGGGAATTGATCATGACGGGTTCAGTTAGTTCGAATGCTCGCATTCTGACCGGAGAATGCTTCTGCGGCGCGGTGCGTTACGCCGTGGCCGATTCATTCGAATATGCCCTCAATTGCCATTGTTCGAATTGCCGGCGGACCACCGGTTCGGCGTTCAAGCCGTTTGCCGGCATCGCGCGCGACAGGCTCAGTATCACCGTGGGTGACGACAATGTGATGATCCATGGCGACGATGCCGGTCATAACGCGCACTGTCGGCGATGTGGCTCCTTGCTCTATTCGGTGGTGCGCGATGGCGCCTTCGTCCATGTCACGATGGGTACACTGGTCGATGCTCCCTCGATCCGCCCGTCCGCCCACATCTTCGTGGGTTCCAAGGCGCCCTGGTTCTCCATCACCGACGATTTGCCGCAGTACCGGGGTCACGTTGTCCGGGCTGAACGCCCGGAATAGGCGTAGCAATTGGCGGGGCGCGGCCGGACGAGCCCGGCGTTAAACATGACCGGCCAACGGGCGAACCCGTGGCCTGTTTGCCGGATTGGCGGTAAAATGGCCGCGCGATCCGGGTCGATGCGGTTCGTGACCCAACTCACAAAGCCCGGCCCTATGCCCATGATAGGTATACCCGGTGCGAAAAAGTGCGAGGCTCCGGAAGCGTCATGTTCAGATCTGGATCTCTAAACTTGCATCGATGGGTGCTTGCCGCCGCGGCGCTGCTGGCCGTGTGCCAGCCGGCGCTTGCCGAGAAGCGCGTCGCCCTGGTGCTGGGCAATTCCGCCTACAGGAATGTCCCGCAGCTTGCCAATCCGGTTAACGACAGCGCCAAGATCGCCGCGACGCTGAAGGAGGCCGGCTTCGATGTCGTCGATTCCCGCCGCGATCTGCCCGCGGCCGAAACCCGGCGCGCGCTGCGCGACTTCGCCGACCGTGCCCGGGACGCCGACATCGCCGTCGTCTATTACGCCGGCCACGGCATCGAGGTGGACGGCTCGAACTATCTGATTCCGGTGGATGCAAAACTGGAACGCGACACGGACGTTTACGATGAGGCCCTGTCGCTGGATCGCGTGCTGATCGCGATCGAGCCGGCCAAGAAATTGCGGCTCGTCATTCTCGACGCCTGCCGGGACAATCCGTTTGCCAAGACCATGAAGCGGACCGTGGCCTCGCGCGCGATCGGGCAGGGCCTCGCCAAGGTCGAGCCGAGCAGCCCGAACGTGCTGATCGCCTATTCGGCCAAGGCCGGATTCACCGCCGCCGACGGCGACGGCCAGAACAGCCCGTTCACAGCAGCGCTGTCGCGCCATATCGCGACGCCGGGGCTCGACGTGCGCCGCGCTTTCGGATTTGTCCGCGACGAAGTGCTCAAGACCACCGGCAACCGGCAGGAGCCGTTCGTCTATGGTTCGCTCGGCGGCGAAGACGTGCCGCTGGTGCCGGCCCCTGCCAAACCGGCGCCCGCCGCCGCGGCGCCCGCGCCGGCGCTCAGCGCGCAGGCCGAAGCCCGCCGCGATTACGAACTGGCGCTTCAGCTCGGCAACAAGAACGCGCTCGATGCCTTCCTCAAGCAATATCCCGACGGCTTCTATGCCAGCCTCGCCAAGCTGCAGCTCGACAAGATCGCCGCCGAGGAAATCCGCATAGCCGCCACCGAGAAGGCGCGGCTGGCCGAGCAGGAGCGGGCACGGCTGGTCGCCGAAGGGGCTCAGAGATCGGAGCAGTCGAAGGCCGAGGCTGATGTCAGGGCCACCGAGCAGGCGCGTATCGCCGCCGAAAAAGCCAAACAGATTGCGCAGGACCAGGCTGCCGCGGCCGAACAGAAGCGCCTCGCGGCTGACGCGCCGGCGTCCGCCAAGGAAGCTGTCAAGGAAAAGGCCGTCAATCTCGCGGCCCTGCCCCCCGCCTCGGCCCCGGCCGACATCACCAAGTCGGTGCAGGCCGAACTGCGCCGCGTCGGCTGCCTGACCGGCGCTGCCGATGGCGACTGGAACGCGGCTTCGCAGCGCTCGCTGACGCTGTTCAACCGCCACGCCGGGACCAGGCTTGATGCCAAAGTGGCCAGCGTTGACGCGCTGGATGCGATCAAGCTGAAACCGTCACGCGTCTGTCCGCTGGTCTGCGAACATGGCTTCAGGGCCGATGGCGACCGCTGCAGCAAGATCACTTGCGCCCAGGGGTCGGTGCTCAACGACGACAATGAATGCGAAAAGCGCCGCGCCAACAAGCCGGTGGCCAAGCGCGATACCGATGATCGCCCCGAGCGTCCGGTGCGGGAACGGCCGCGGCCCGAGGTCAGTGCGCCCAGGCCTCAGGCATCCGGCCGGGCATCCGGCCAGGTCGTATGCGATCAGGCCGGTTGTCGCTCCGTGACCGCCGGCTGTCGCCTAGAATACAAGACGTTTGCCCAGGGCGGCCCGTATCCAAGCGGCGGCAATGTCGAGGTATGTCGCTGAGGCTCTAGATCGCACTCGCGGCGATATTGACCATCAGTGCGACCAGCGCGGTATTGAACACGAACGAGATGATGCCGTGGACGGTCGCGGTGCGGCGGATGATCTTGTCGGTAATCCCGACATCGGAAACCTGCGCGGTCATCCCGATCACGAACGAGAAGTAGACGAAATCCCAGTAATCGGCGTCCTCATGCTGGTCGCCGCTCGGGAACTGCAGGCCGCCCGGTTTGCCGCCGCGGTAATACTCATGCGCGTAATGCAGCGAGAACGCCGTGTGTACCGCCGCCCATGACAGGACGATGGTCACCGTCGCCAGCACCAGCCCCGGCGCGCTGCGGTTGGAGGCGCCGAGTTCGAACACGATGGCGGCGATGCTGGCAAACGCGCCGAGCGCCGTCAGCAGCAGAATCAGGAAACGGCCGTCGTCCTGCAGCGCCGCGTTGCGGCGGATGTGCAAAATGCCGCTGCGAAACACCATGGTGAAAACCAGCACCAGATACAGCGCGACGAAGATGTCCCAGCTGACCAGCAGCCGCGTTACCAGCCGCAGCGAGCCCGGCAGCAAAAAGAACGCAACGATACCGACTGCGATCGCGATGAAGGTGCGTGGCCGCCCATAGACCACACGGAGCAGAACCGGCTTTTTCCTGAACCGGTCGAGGAGCTCGTCGAGTTCCTTCTTCTGCGATGGCACGTCAGCTCTTGCGATCGGCGACGAAGCGCGACGCGGCCTTCAGTACGTCACCCTTGGCTCCGAAGATCGACAGCGCGGAATCCGCGCGCGCCAGCAAGTCGCGCACGCGCTGCTTGGCGCCGTCGATACCGAGCTGGGTGACGAAGGTGGTCTTGCCGAGCGCCGCATCGGCGCCGGCCGGCTTGCCGAGGGCTGCGGCGTCGCCTTCGACGTCGAGCAGATCGTCGGCGATCTGGAACGCCTCGCCGAGCGCGCGGCCGTAATCGTCGAGCGCCTGATATTCCTGTTGCGTGGACTGGCCGAGGATCGCGCCCGCGATGCAGCCATAGCGCAGCAGCGCGCCGGTCTTCATCTGCTGCAGCCGCGCCACGTCGACCGGTTCGCGGTCGCCGAACCGGCCTTCGCCGGCGAGGTCGAGTATTTGTCCACCGACCATGCCGCCGATCCCCGAGGCGCGGGCGAGCGCACGGGTCAGCAGCAGGCGCACGGTGGGATCCGAATGAATCTCGTCGCGGGTCACGATGTCGAACGCCAGCGTCAGCAGGCCGTCACCGGCGAGGATCGCGGTGGCGTCGTCGGTCTTCTTGTGCAGCGTGGGACGGCCGCGGCGCAGGTCGCTGTTGTCCATCGCCGGCAGATCGTCATGGATCAGCGAATAGCAGTGGATGCATTCGAGCGCGGCGCCCGCGAGCAGCGCCGCGTCGCGCGGAACGCCGAACACGGCCGAGCTCTCGACCACCAGAAACGGCCGCAGGCGCTTGCCGCCGCCGAGGCTTGAATAGCGCATCGCGTCCATCAGCCGCTTCGGCCGCGCGATCTCGTCTGATAACAGCGTATCCGACAGCAGCTTCGCCAGCAGGGCCTCGGTATCTTCGGCGGTCTGATCCAATCGTGTGGAGAAATCGGCAGTGGCGGTCGTCATTTAAGAATGGCTCCAGATCAATTTTGCCGGACAATCGTTGATGGCAGGGCGTCAGTCAATTCCGCTTCCCGGCTTGAGGCGCCTTAAAAGCGCTGGAAAACCCGCGAAATATCATGGTGATGTCACCTATTAAGGGGTCTGTTGACCGATCCTTACGCCGGCTGGGCTGAACCGGAAGCATCCGAATTTGCGCTTTGTCCGAATCTTATTGCTGATTTTGCTGGTGCTGCTGCTGTTGCCGTATCTGGTGACGCCGTTCTATCGCACCGGCCATCCGGTCTCGACGCTGATGGCCTGGCGCTGGCTCAAGGGCGCGCCGGTGTCGCGGCAATGGATCGATTTCAAGGCGATTTCGCCGGCGCTGCCGCGTTCGGTGGTGGGCTCCGAGGACGCCAAATTCTGCGGCCATCGCGGGGTCGATTGGAGCGCGCTGCAGGATGCGATCGAGGATCACGAAGAAGGCGAGGTGTCGGGTGGCGGCTCCACCATCACCCAGCAGGTGGCCAAGAACCTGTTCCTGTGGCCGGGCCGCAGCGTGGTCCGCAAGGCGCTGGAGCTGCCGCTGGCGATGTGGATCGACCTGGTGCTGTCCAAGCAGCGGATTCTCGAAATCTACCTCAATATCGCCGAACTGGGCCCCTCCGGGCAGTTCGGCGCCGAGGCAGGGTCCCAATACGCGTTCGGTCGTTCGGCTGCGACCCTGTCGCCGCGCGAGGCGGCCCTGCTGGCGGCGATCCTGCCCAATCCGGTCAGGCGCAGCGCCCGTAATCCCGGCCCCGGGGTGCGGCGTCTGGCCGGCACCTACATGGCGCGGGCGAATGCATCCGCGCTGCAGCGGTGCTGGAGCGAAAATCGTGCATTTTGAGCCAATTTTCGGCCGATTTAACCTTGGCAAAGCCTAGCTTTACGTCATCCCTTCCTCTATAAGCGCGGCCTTATCGGCATCGCAGCCCGTGCTTTGAAGCGCTGGGCGGTCCGCTACCAGGACGATGCCCTCCGACAACACCCCTAGAGGACCGTTATGGCCGTTCCCAGAAGAAAAACATCGCCCTCGCGGCGTGGCATGCGCCGCTCGGCGGACGCCCTGAAGAAGCCGACCTATGCCGAAGACAAGGATTCGGGCGAATTGCGCCGTCCGCACCACCTCGACCTGAAGACCGGCATGTACAAGGGCCGGCAGGTTCTGAAGGCCAAGAAGGAATCCTGATCGGGCCCAGGCTTGGCGCGGCGATTCAGCCGTGCCTGCCTGAATTCGGCCAACGGATGGGGTAAGACGGTTCCCGGTGGCGAAGCGCGATGCTTCGCCTTAGGAGCGTTCAAGTTTCCTTTAGTAAGGCCTCGCCGATGTCCATGGTCGGATTTCCGCTACTCCTGATTCCGCTCGCGATCTACAACATCATCGCCTTCCTGATGCCGGAAGTCGCTTTCAGCACGCCGCTGCTGAAGCTGATGCTGATGTCGGGTGTGGAATGGCAGGTGACGCTGAGCGACGTTCTGGTCGCGGTCGGCATCTTCCTGTTGATGTTCGAAGTCATCAAAGGCGCGCGTCCCGGCGCGAAATATCTCACCGACCATCTGCTGTCGCTGATCGTGTTCGGCGCGGCCGCTGCCGAATTCGTGCTGTGGCCGAAGTTCGGCACCTCGACCTATTTCCTGCTGACGTCGCTTGCGCTGGTCGATTTCCTGTCCGGCCTTGCCTTGCGCACGCGGCGGCGCGCGGTCGTTGCGCCTGCGGTGTCCGCCAAGGGCGCCAGAAGACCTGAGCCGAAAGCTGAGCCGCAGGCCGAGCCACCGGTGGCCGAGCCGAAACCCGAGCCTGTGCCGGCACAGGCGACAGCGCCGCCCGCGGCATCGGTTGCTGAATCAGTGTTGCTGGATCACCCCGAACCGGCGTCCGCGCCGGCTGTCGCGCCCCATGCGGCCTCGCCGGAAGTCCCCTCGCCGGGGATACAGCCAGGCAGCGGTACGACACCGTCGCCGGACAAGCCGCCGCGCTGACCGGTCGTCGGCTCAGATTTCCTGCTCAGATGACCTGCCGGGTTCGCCGTGCCACGCTGCGGCGTTCCTGCGGGTGTGCGCCATAGGCGGCCTGCGCATCCTCGATCGAGGCACGTCGCATGCAGCGCGTTTGTGGGGCCTGGTCGGCGGTCGCGATCAGTTGAGTCAGAAAGGTCGGGTCGGGTCGCGCCATGGTCGCTTTCCGCGACCAGTGCACCGTTTGGGTCACCGGCACGAGCGCGACACAGGCCGGCGCGTCGGCGTCGGAGACGTCTACGTCCAAAATATCTTCTGATCGTTCGGTATCGAGCATCGCACTGAACCGGCTAAAACTGTCACGTTTTGGGACGTGACACCCTACTGCGATTCGCTCTTCGCAAGGCCTATGCCGATGCGTCCCGGTTGGTTCCCTCAAGGTTTGCGACAGCCGTAAAACGTGGTTTCCAGATTATTTATGAACTTTGCCTAGCCTCTGATTCGATAGAACCACTATCCTCAGGCTAGCCAGAATCACCGTGCCTGTCTTTGGGCTGTCCCGAATCGAGGCGACTTTGATGTCCGCTGTCCCGCAAGCCTCCAGCATCCTCGCTTCGCTCGGGCAGGCCACGTTCGTCTGGGATCTCGCCGCCGACAGCATCGCCTGGAGCGACAACGCCGCCTCCGTCTTTACCGACATCGCCCCGGAAGCGCTGGCCAGCGGCGCCGCGTTCGCCAAGCTGATCGAGCCGAAAGGGTCGATCCGGTCAGACGCGCTGGGTCACACCGCCCCGGCACGCGGCGGCGAAGGTGTCGCCTACCGGGTCGAATATGGCGTGCGGGCCTCGACCTCCGCGCCCGTGATCTGGATCGAGGAAACCGGTTGCTGGTTTGCCGGCGCCGACGGCAAGCCGGCGCGCGCGCAAGGCGTCGTCCGCGTCGACAATGAGCGCCGCGCCCGCGATGAGCAGCTCGTGCGGCTCTCGCGGCACGACCCGCTGACCGGCGAACTCAATCGCACCCACCTGATCGCAGCGCTCGCCGAGGCGATCGAGGAAGCCGCGCGCTTCCGTTCGTCATGCGCCTTCATGCTGATCGGCATCGACCATCTGGCGCGCGTCAACGACGCTTTCGGCTTCGATGTCGCCGATGGCGTGATCGCGGAAGTCGGAAAACGCATTCGTGCGCGGCTGCGCGGCGGCGACGTGCTCGGGCGATTCTCCGGCAACAAATTCGGGCTGATCCTGCGCAACTGCACCGTCGACGACACCAATGTCGCGGCCGAGCGGTTTCTCGCCGGTATTCGTGACGAGGTGGTGCCGACCGTGTCCGGGCCGGTGTCGGTAACGGCGTCGATCGGCGCGATCAGCATCCCGCGTTATGCCCGCAGCGCCGATGAGGCCGTCACCCGCGCCCAGGAAACGCTGGATGGCGCCAAGAGCCGCCGGGCCGGATCATTTGCGCTGTGGAAGCCGAATGTCGAACGCGACGCCCAGCGCCGCGTCAACATCCGCGTCACCGATGAAATCGTCACTGCGCTGAATGAGCGCCGGATCGTGACCGCGTTCGAGCCGGTGGTCGAAGCGCGCTCGCGCCAGCCGGCGTTCTACGAATGCCTGGTGCGGATGGAGCAGGACAACGGCCAGGCGTTGCTGGCACCGGATATCGTTCCCGTCGCGGAACGACTTGGCCTGATCCGGCTGGTCGATCACCGCGTGCTGGAACTCGCGGTCGCCGAACTCGCGGCGTCACCGAACGTGCAGCTCAGCCTCAACATCTCACCCGACACCACGATGGATCCGGACTGGTCGGCTTCGATCGAATCCCTGATGCGTGCGCATCCGGGCGTGGCCGAACGGCTGATCGTGGAAATCACCGAGACCGTGGCGATCCAGGATATCGACGACATCAGAGGCTTCGTCACCAGGCTGAAGAATTTCGGCAGCCGGATCGCGATCGACGATTTCGGCGCCGGCTACACCTCGTTCCGCAATTTGCGCAAGCTCGGTGTCGACATCGTCAAGATCGACGGCGCCTTCGTGCAGAACATCGCGCGCTCGGCCGATGACCGCGCCTTCGTGCAGACGCTGATTGATCTGGCGCGGCGGCTGCAGATCAAGACGGTGGCGGAATGGGTGCAGGACGAAGAGTCCGCGGTCATGCTGCGCGAATGGGGCTGCGACTACATCCAGGGCCGCCTGATCGGCCTCGCATCACCGGAGCGGCCGTGGGCCGTGCCGGCCGAGACGGTGTTGCCGGCGGCGAGTTGATCAGCGTAGCGTTGAAATGTTTCCGTCGTCCCGGCGAAGGCCGGGACCTATACGCCGCGGCTCATCGATGGGGCGCGGTGGTAGACGCCCTCACGCGACAACAAAGATTTGTGGTTATGGGTCCCGGCTCAAGGCCGGGACGACGTATGGAGAGAGTGGAGCGCGGAAAAAAAACTACTCTTCCTTCTTCGGCTCTTTCGACATGCGCTCGAGGCGGTCCTGCATGTCTTTCATCTGACGGCGAAGATCATCGATATTGTCTTCGGCAGCCGCCGGCTCCGGCAGCTTCTCGGGTTCGACTGACGTCACGCCGCCGCGCGGCGGCACGAACGGCTTGAACATCGAGAACGTCTGCTGAAACAGTTCCATGTTGCGGCGGACGTGTTCTTCGAGCGGCGCAAATGGCGTTCCCGAGAACGTGTTGGTGAGCTGCTTGCGGAACTTTTCCTGCTCGCGCGTCAGCGTGTCGATCGATTGTTCCAAATATTTCGGAACCACCATCTGCATGCTGTCGCCGTAGAAGCGGATCAGCTGGCGCAGGAACGTGGTCGGCAGCAGATTTTGCCCCGCCTTGTTTTCCTGCTCGAAGATGATCTGCGCCAGCACCGAGCGGGTGATGTCGTCACCGGTCTTGGCGTCATAGACGAGAAAATCCTCGCCATCCTTCACCATCGCTGCGAGATCCTCGAGCGTCACATAGGTGCTGGTGCCGGTATTATAGAGCCGCCGGTTAGCGTATTTCTTGATCGTGGTGGGTTGGTCTGACTTGGCCATGGCCATGGGGCTCACACATCGATACCGAGAGCGGGGAACCCGACGGCATCGCCGGCGGGCAGACGAGCAACGCAACGCAGCAAAGTAAGCATTTTCAATGCGGCTCGGCTACCGTTTTGTGCGGCACGGTTAATTCCAAGGCATGGGTACTGCTATGGAAACTGCCAAGGACGCTATTTTGAATGCGCCGCGGCGTGATTTTCCCCTCTGGCCGATTGACACAGGATGCCTAGGTTAACAGGATAGTCCCAAGAGACAGGCCCGCCATCCGGCCGCCCGCCGTCGAGAAACCTCAAGCCCACAGGAGATGTCCATGTCAGACGATGTCGTCATCGTCAGCGCCGCCCGCACCCCGGTCGGCAGCTTCAACGGCGCGTTCGCCACCACCCCGGCCCATGATCTTGGCGCCATCGCCATCAAGGCCGCGCTGGAGCGGGCTGGCATCGAGCCGGGCCGCGTGTCCGAAGTCATCCTGGGCCAGATCCTGACCGCGGCGCAGGGCCAGAATCCCGCCCGCCAGGCCTCGATCGCGGCCGGCATCCCGGTGGAAAGCCCGGCCTGGGGCGTCAACCAACTCTGCGGCTCGGGCCTGCGCACCGTTGCGCTCGGCTATCAGGCGCTGCTCAACGGCGATTCGGAAATCGTCGTCGCCGGCGGCCAGGAATCCATGAGCATGGCCCCGCACGCGCAATATCTGCGTGGCGGCGTCAAGATGGGCGGCCTCGAACTGGTCGACACCATGATCAAGGACGGCCTGTGGGATGCCTTCAACGGCTATCACATGGGCAACACCGCCGAGAACGTCGCGCGGCAGTACCAGATCACCCGCGCGCAGCAGGACGAGTTCGCGGTTCACTCGCAGAACAAGGCCGAGGCCGCTCAGAAGGCCGGCAAGTTCAATGACGAGATCGTCCCCGTCACCATCAAATCCCGCAAGGGCGACATCATCGTCAGCGCCGATGAATATCCGCGCCATGGCGCCACCGTCGATGCGATGGCCAAGCTGAAGCCCGCCTTCGAGAAGGACGGCACGGTCACCGCCGGCAGCGCGTCCGGCATCAATGACGGCGCCGGCGTGGTGGTGCTGATGACCGCCAAGCAGGCCGCCAAGGAAGGCAAGAAGATCCTCGGCCGCATCGCGTCCTGGGGCCAGGCCGGCGTCGATCCCAAGATCATGGGCACCGGGCCGATCCCTGCTTCCCGCGCCGCGCTGAAGAAGGCCGGCTGGAACATCGCCGATCTGGACCTGATCGAGGCCAATGAAGCGTTCGCGGCGCAGGCCTGCGCCGTCAACAAGGACCTCGGCTGGGATACCTCCAAGGTCAACGTCAATGGCGGTGCGATCGCGATCGGCCATCCCGTCGGCGCTTCCGGCGCCCGCGTGCTGGTGACGCTGCTGCACGAAATGCAGAAGCGCGATGCCAAGAAAGGCCTCGCCACGCTGTGCATCGGCGGCGGCATGGGCATTGCCATGTGCATCGCACGCGACTGAACCATAGCGTTTTCAAGCGAAGCGGGTATCGGTTCGCGTCAAGAAAACGCGTACAGATAAAAGGCAGATAGGATGCGTTGTTGATGAAAAGTTCATCTGTCAACCACGGCTCAAATCGATAAAACTGAAATGCCCGGTCTTGCGCCGGGCATTTTCATCTCTGGTGCGTTATCGAGTGAGAAAACGCGCCGCACTTTGAAGAGCAGGCTTCGTCAAAAGACCGGGACAATTCCGGCTCGTAAAAAAACCACCAAGGAGGACTACGCATGGCACGTGTTGCATTGGTTACGGGGGGCACGAGAGGCATTGGTGCTGCGATCAGCAAATCGCTGAAGGCGGCGGGCTACAAGGTTGCGGCGAGCTATGCCGGGAATGACGCCGCGGCGGAGAAATTCAAATCGGAGACCGGCATTCCCGTTTACAAATGGGACGTCAGCTCGTTCGACGCGTGTGCGGCCGGCGTCAAGCAGGTCGAGGCCGATCTCGGCCCGGTCGACGTGCTGATCAACAATGCCGGCATCACCAAGGACGGCGCCTTCCACAAGATGACGCTCGAGCAGTGGAACGCGGTCATCAACACCAATCTCGGCTCGCTGTTCAACATGACCCGCCAGGTGATCGAAGGCATGCGCGCCCGCAAGTTCGGCCGCGTCATCAACATCTCCTCGATCAACGGCCAGAAGGGACAGTTCGGCCAGGTCAATTACTCGGCGGCCAAGGCCGGCGACATCGGCTTCACCAAGGCCTTGGCGCTGGAGAATGCCAAGGGCGGCATCACCGTGAACGCGATCTGCCCCGGCTACATCAACACCGAAATGGTGCAGGCGGTGCCGAAGGACGTGCTGGAGAAGAGCATCCTGCCGCTGATCCCGGTCAATCGCCTCGGCGAGCCCGAAGAAATCGCCCGCGCGGTGGTCTTCCTCGCCGCCGACGAGGCCGGCGCCATCACCGGCTCGACGCTGACGATCAACGGCGGGCAGTACATGGTGTGATTGCTGCGGTCCCGTCGGATCCTCGCAGCTACAATCTATCAAGAAGGCGTCATGCCCGGCCTTGTGCCGGGCATCCACGTCTTTACTACTCCATAACAAGAAGACGTGGATGGCCGGGACAAGCCCGGCCATGACGGAAAAATCTCGCACCGTTGCCGGCCAAGATGACTCCCCGTACCGCCACACTTATCGGACTGACCGCGATCCTGATGTGGTCGCTGCTGTCGGTCCTCACGGTTGCGACCGGGAAAATTCCGGCGTTTCAGCTCGCGGCGATGACGTTCGCGATCGGGGCGGCGGTCGCTTTCATCAGCTTCATCTGGCGGCCCGCGGCCTTCGCCGCGTTACGGCAATCGCCGACCGCGTGGGTGGTCGGCGTCGGCGGGCTGTTCGGCTATCACGCGCTGTATTTCCTGGCGCTGCGCTTTGCGCCGCCGGCCGAAGCCGGGCTCTTGAACTATCTCTGGCCGCTTTTGATCGTGCTGTTCTCCTCGCTGCTGCCGGGCGAGCGGCTGGCGGCGCATCACATCATCGGCGCGCTGCTCGGTCTCGCCGGCACGGTGTTGCTGTTGTCAGGCAATAGCGGCGGCGGCTTTGC
Organism: Bradyrhizobium sp. AUGA SZCCT0177; assembly: GCF_018130125.1. NCBI lineage: Bacteria > Pseudomonadati > Pseudomonadota > Alphaproteobacteria > Hyphomicrobiales > Nitrobacteraceae > Bradyrhizobium > Bradyrhizobium sp. AUGA SZCCT0177. Next base: position 16,892 of record NZ_JAFCMA010000047.1, read on the forward strand.
GCCGGCGCAGATTCCGGGACTGGCGGCGGCCTTCGTCGCCGCCTTTGTGTGGGCGGCCTATTCGGTGATGTCGCGCAAGCTCAAGGCGGTGCCGACCGACGCGGTGGCCGGCTTTTGCCTCGCCACCGCACTGCTCGCGGCTCTCGTCCACGGCATGGTCGAGACCACGGTCTGGCCTGAAACGTCAGGGCAATGGCTTGCCATTATCGCACTCGGCGTCGGTCCGGTCGGCGCTGCGTTCTTTACCTGGGACATCGGCATGAAGCGTGGCGACATCCGCGTGCTCGGCGCGGCATCCTATGCGACGCCGTTACTGTCGACCGCGTTCCTGATTCTCGCAGGCTTTGCCACGGCGAGCGCCACGATTGCGATTGCCGCGATCCTGATCGCCGGCGGCGGCCTGATCGCGGCAAAGGATATGGTGTGGAGAAAAAGACCGTAGGATGGGTGGAGCGCAGCGATACCCATCATCTCACCGCACGGACGCAATTGATGGGTATCGCTTCGCTCCACCCATCCTACGAAGAAGGCTCCCAATCCTTCGGCGCCATCTCGAACGTTGCAAAATCGAATCCCGGCGCAACCGTGCAGCCGACCAATGTCCAGTCGCCGGTGCTCTCGGCGGCTTGCCAGGTGTCGGGCGGCACGATCGCCTGCGGCTGTTCGCCGGCGGCGAGGTTCGGGCCGAGCCTGAAACTCCATTGCCCGTCATCGTCGGCGATTTTCAACGTCAGCGCGCTGCCGGCGTAGTAATGCCAGACCTCGACGGCATCGATGCGATGCCAGTGCGAGCGCTCGCCGCGCGCCAGCAGGAAATAGATCGCGGTGGACCGCGAACGGCCGCTCGCATCGGTGCGGGAATCGCGAAACGTCTCGCGATAATGCCCGCCTTCCGGATGCGGCTTCAGCTCGAGCCGCGCGATGATCTCGGCGGCACTTGTCTCGGCAGTACTTGCCGGGAGCGTCATCAGGACTTGTTCTTGCGTTCACGCAATTCGCCGAACACGTCGGCGGCGTTGGCGCCCTTCATGTGCAGCTTGGCGGCGACCGACGGCTCGTCGGCGCGCAGGAACACGTTGGCCTTCTTTTCCTCGCCGAGCAGGGTTGGAATCGTCGGCTTGTTCTCCGCGCGCAGTCTGGTCACTTCCGCGGCGCGCGCGACCAGCGCGGCATTGTCGGGCTCGACCGTGAGCGCGAATTTGACGTTGGATGCGGTATATTCGTGGCCGCAATAGAGTTTGAAATCATCCGGCAGCGCGCGCAGCTTCAGCAGCGAATCCCACATCATGGGATAGTCGCCTTCGAACACCCGGCCGCATCCGATCGAGAACAGCGTGTCGGCGGCGAACAGCGCTTTCTCGCTGTCGAACACATAGGAGATGTGGTCGAGCGTGTGGCCGGGCGTTTCCAGCACACGCACCAGGAGGCTGCCGACCTTGATGACGTCGCCATGGGCGGCGCGCAGATCGACATTGGCGATCGCGGCGGATTTGTCGTGCGGGGCGACGACGCGGCAATTGTACTTCTGCTTCAGCTCGGCGACGCCGCCGACATGGTCGTGGTGGTGATGGGTGATCAGAATATCCGTCAGCGTCCAGCCTTCGCGCTCCAGCGCCTTGAGGATGGGGCCGGCTTCCGGCGCGTCGATCGAGGCGGTCGCTTTGGTCGCGGGATCGTGGATCAGATAGCCGAAATTGTCGTTGAGGCAGGTAAAGGTGCGAATTTCCGAAGCCATGGTATCTCCACGAACAGTATGAGTGATTTCTTGCTTGAGCATGATCTCTTCGGAAAACCGGGGCCCACCCCGCCATTGAAGTGAGGGGCGCGCCTTTCCCGATCAAGCTCTAACACGCCACATATGGGCAGGAAATATGGCGTTAACGCTCCTGCGGCAATGCAAATTTCCAGGCTCCGCGGGGAACAGCGGCGTGATAGATTGAACCCATGACCATCGACGTCATCGACCTCCGCGATTTCTATTCGCGCCGCCTCGGCATCGTGGCGCGGCAGCTGATCAATCGCGGCATCCGGGCGCGATGGCCCGATGCGGATGGGCTTCGCGTGCTCGGGCTAGGTTATCCCACGCCCTATCTCGGGCTGTTTCGCGAAGATTCCGAACGCTGCATCGCGTTCATGCCGGCGGCGCAGGGCGTGCTGAAATGGCCGACGGCGCGGCCGGCGCTGGCGACCCTGATCGATGAATTCTCGATGCCGTTGCCGGACGCCGCCGTCGATCGCATCCTGCTGGTGCATGCGCTGGAAATGTCGGACGATCCGGAACGTTTGCTGCGCGAGGTGTGGCGTGTGCTGGCGCCGTCGGGGCGCCTGATCGCGGTGATTCCCAATCGCCGCGGCGTGTGGACCCGCACCGACAACACGCCGTTCGGCCATGGCCGGCCCTATTCGCGCGCGCAGATCACGCAATTGCTGCGGCAGACCTGGTTCACGCCGACGGCGTGGGGCGAGGCGCTGTTCCTGCCGCCGGTCGGCAAAGGCTGGTTCCTGCGTTCGGCGATGGCGTGGGAGCGCGTCGGCGCTGCGCTGTCGCTGCCGTTCGCCGGCGTGCATATCGTGGAAGCGACCAAGCAGGTCTATCGCGCGATTCCCGCGCATCGCGAACGCACGCGGCTGATTCCTTCGCTGCAGCCGGTGCTGGTGCCATCGTCGACGACGGCGACGCGGGCATGAAAAAGGGCGGGCACGCTTGCGCGATGCCCACCCTTTGAAAACTGCCTGTGCGCAGCTGGCGCTTACGCTGGTTACTCATTCCCCGGATTGAAATCTTCGCTCGGGACCGGCGCGGCGGCTGCGTTGTCGGGACGCGGGCCGTGCGGCCGGCGGCGCCGGCGCGGGAAACGTTCACCGCCGCCATTGCCTTCGAAGGCGCCGGGCGCGGCGTTCACCTGCGGCTGCGGCCCGGTGATGAATGACGGCAGACGATCGACACCGCCGGTATCGGCAATCACCGGCTGCGGCTGGGGCTGCGGCTGATATTGCGGCTGCGGACGATGTTCGCGCTGTTCGCGATGATGCTCGCGCGGCTGCTGGTCGCGGTCGCGCGGGAAGGGTTGCCCCTCACGCGGCTGGAAATCGCGCTGCTGATTGTTCTCGCGTGGCACGAACGGCTGTTGCTGCTGCGGCACGAAGCCCGGCTCCTGGCCGAAATGATTGAAGTTCTCGCCCTCTTCGTCGTGCTCCTCGGCCGGCATTTCGTTTTCGGTGCGCGGCTGCGGCTGGTTCTGCCGGAATTGCTCCTGGGCGGCAGCGATCAGGCGGAAATAATGTTCGGCGTGCTGGTAGTAATTCTCGGCCGCAACCGGGTCGCCGGATGAGCGTGCGTCACGCGCCAGCTGGACGTATTTCTCCGCAACGTGGGAGGCGGTGCCGCGAATCTTGATGTCGGGTCCGTTCGATTCGAACACCCGGGTCATCGGGTTTTGACCGCGCCGGTTATTATTATTGTTGTTGTTGTTATTGTTGTTATTCCGGTTACGCATCCGCTTGTTGTTCTGACCGTTTCTCATGTCTCGCCTTTATTCCAGCCCTGAAGTTATGCCGTTGCCGTCGTAGCCTCACCGGATAGGGCACACGACTGTGCGCACCGATTCACGGTGTCGTTCAAATTCATGACGTCGATTTCGCCAACCCTCGCGTTCAACAAGGACGCGTTCCCCAACCGCCGGCGTTCACAGCCGGCCGGACCAAATGACTTAGCCTGCCAAAACCAGCCCAACAGAAACACGCCCGGCCGAAACAAGCTCAACAGCCGCTGGAGCACAGGCTCTACGTAACTGTTTTGCGTGACTGTTTCTTGCGTAGGTATTCAAGCGCAATATCAGGCTTTCGTTCGCTTTGCGGTCGAGAGCAGCACAGCTCAGGCTATTGCGCTCGATTGGACCTGCGTTTTGGAACCTTTCACTCGGCGGGCTCTCGTTTCGAGAACTCAGGCCTCCACCCGTTATTACGGGGGCGGCAACCCTGGACCGATGTTGTGAGCGGAACGTAGTCGCTCCCGGGCAATATTCCAAGAGGTTTTTTTGCGTTCCAATAGGACTTTATCTAGGCATTTTGCGTCCCGCGACCGCCCTCTGGATGCCCGCCAGATCGGCTTTGGGAGCGCCTGCAGGCGATAATCCCGCCCCTGTCATGATACCTTCAATTGGCCCGCTTTGGCCCTCGCCGGCCTCCACAACCAGCACGGCGCCCGGCGCCAGAAGACCCGCGGCCTGGGGAATCAGGGCGCGGTAGGCATCCAGCCCGTCGGCGCCGCCATCGAGCGCCGCCCGCGGGTCATATTCCCTGACATCGGCGGCCAGACCCGCGATATCAGCCGAGCGGATATAGGGCGGGTTGGACACGATCAGGTCGAAGGGTGCGGACAACCCGGTGGCGTAATCGCACGCGACGAACGTTGCGCGATCGGCAAGGCCCGCATCCGCGGCGTTGGTCTCGGCGGTCTGCAAGGCCGCCACCGAAATATCGGTGCCGAACCCGTGCGCGCCTGGCAATTCCGACAACAGCGCTAGCAGAATCGCGCCCGAGCCGGTGCCGAGATCGGCGATGCGCAATGTGCGACCTGGCGCGCCGTCGGCACGCAGCAATTCCAGCGCCAGCTCGACCACCGTCTCGGTATCGGGCCGCGGCACCAGCGTCGCTGCCGAGAGTTTGAGCGGCAGGCCCCAGAACTCCTTGTGACCGACAATGCGCGCGACCGGCTCGCTTTGCAGCCGACGCTGCGCGAAATGGTCCAGCCGCGTTGCTTCATCTGCCGTGAGCTGCCGCTGTGCGGCCGTGATCAAACCAGTGAGATCGAGGCCAAGCACCGCGCCAATCAGCAAACGCGCATCGATTTCGCTGGAGTCGATCGCGCCGGTTTTGAAGCGCGCGGCGAGCGTGCGCCGCGCCGTCTCGACGGTTTGTCCGGCGAAAGCGTCGTCGGCGCTCACGCCGCCGTGCCCTGGGCGGCGAGTTGAGCGGCCTGGTGCTCGGTCGTCAGCGCGTCGGTCAATTCGCTCAAGCTTTCGCCCGCGATTACCTGCGGCAGTTTGTAGAGCGTCAGATTGATGCGGTGATCGGTGACGCGGCCTTGCGGGAAATTATAGGTGCGGATGCGCTCGCTTCTGTCGCCGGAGCCGACCTTCTCGCGGCGGTCGGCCGCGCGGGTCGCATTGATGCGCTGTTGCTCGGCGTCGTAGATGCGCGAGCGCAGGATGTTCATCGCCGAGGCGCGGTTCTTATGCTGCGAGCGGCTGTCCTGCATCATCACGACGATGCCGGTCGGGATATGGGTGATGCGGATCGCCGATTCGGTCTTGTTGACGTGCTGGCCGCCGGCGCCCTGTGCGCGCATGGTCTCGATCCGCAGATCGTCGTTCTTGATGTCGACGTCGACATCCTCGACCTCGGGCAGCACCGCAACCGTTGCCGCCGAGGTGTGGATGCGGCCCTGGGTCTCGGTGTCGGGCACCCGCTGCACCCGATGCACGCCGGATTCGAATTTCAGTTTGGCGAACGCGCCGCGGCCCTGCACCTCGGCGATGATTTCCTTGTAGCCGCCCATGGTGCCCTCGCTGGCGGAGATCACCTCGACCTTCCAGCCCTGCAGCGCGGCAAAACGCTCATACATCCGGAACAGGTCGCCGGCGAACAGCGAGGCCTCGTCGCCGCCGGTGCCGGCGCGGATTTCCAGCATCACGTTGCGGTCGTCCATCGCGTCTTTCGGTAACAGTGCGACGCGGATCTTCTGCTCGAGTTCGCCAACGCGCGTCTGCAGCGTCTCGAGCTCGGCTTCCGCCATGCCGCGCATGTCAGGATCGGCCGCGGAATCCGCCAGCAACGTCTCGGTGTCTGTTATCTCGGCGCGCGCCGCGCGATAGGCCTTGACGGCATCGATCAGTGGATTGAGCTCGGCGAGCTCGCGCGTGATCTGGACGTATTTCTCTGAGCTCAATTGACCGAGCAGCTCCGCCTCGAGCGAAGCGTGATGGGCGAGCAGGATATCGAGTTTGGCTTCGGGTAACATGTCGGAGTTCTCAATGGCGCAAAGGGAAGGGGGCGTTGCCGGGGCAGAGCCTCGCTACAACGACAACCCTTCGGCTTCCGCGAATTCCGTCAGCTTCTGCCGGATCGAGACGCTGCCGGACGGCGCTTCAAGTAGCGGCATCATGACGGCCTCGGCCTTCCTGGCATCGAGATCGAGGATCAGCGCTTTCACCGGGCCATGCGCGGTCGCCGACAGCGACAGCGAGCGGTAACCAAGCGCGATCAGCGCCAGCGCGCCGAGCGGTTTTGACGCCATCTCGCCGCATAGCGAGGCGCTTTTCTTTGCTGCATCGGCCTTGCGCACGATGTCGCGCAAGGCCCTCAAGATCGGCGCCGACATCGTGTCGAACCGTTCGGAGACCTTGGCATTGCCGCGGTCGACCGCGAACATGAACTGGAACAGGTCGTTCGATCCGATCGAGATGAAATCGACCTTCTTCAGGAGTTCGTCCATCTGGTAAAGCAACGCCGGCACTTCGACCATGGTGCCGACGTCGATGCGTTCCGGCAGCGCGTGGCCGTGCTGACGCAGATAGGTCAGCTCGCGCTCGACGATGGCCTTGGCCTGATCGAACTCGGCGACTTCCGAAATCATCGGGAACATGATCTTCAGCGCGCGGCCGCCGCCGGCGCGCAATAGCGCGCGAATCTGGCCGCGCAACAGGCCGGGACGGTCGAGCCCGAGCCGGATCGCGCGCCAGCCGAGCGCGGGATTTTCCTCGATCACGGTCTCCATGTAGGGCAGCGCCTTGTCGCCGCCGATGTCGAGCGTGCGGAACGTGACCGGTTTCGATCCCGCTGCGTCCAGCACCGTGCGATACAGCGCGAGCTGGTCAGAGGTACGCGGCAGGCTCTGGCCGACCATGAATTGCAGTTCGGTGCGGAACAGGCCGATGCCGGCGCTGCCGGTGTCGTCGATATGCGGCAGGTCGATGACGAGGCCGGCATTGATCATCAGCTCGATCTTCTGGCCGTCCCTGGTCACGCAGGGCTTGTCGCGCAGCGCCGAATATTGCGCCTGCCGCCGCGCGCGGAACCGGACCCGCTCGGCATAGGCCGATTCGATCTCGGCCGAAGGGCGCACATAGATCGAGCCCGAGGTGCCATCGACGATGATGGCGTCGCCGGGATCGGCGAGCCCCGGCGCGTTGGGGATTTCGCCGACCGCGGGAATGCCGAGCGCGCGCGCCACGATCGAGACGTGGGAATTGGCGGTGCCTTCCTCCAGCACCAGGCCGCGCAGGCGCTTGCGGTCATAGTCGAGCAGGGCGGCCGGGCCCATCGCGCGCGCGATCAGGATCGCATTGTCGGGCAGCTGTTCACGTGACGGCGCGTGGTCCTGGCCGACCAATTGCCGCATCAGGCGGTGGCCGAGGTCTTCGAGGTCGTGCAAGCGATCGCGCAAGTAGGGATCGGTCGAACGTAGCATGCGCGCGCGGGTGTCGGACTGCACGCGCTCGACGGCGGCTTCCGCCGTGAGGCCGGTGGCGACCGCCTCGTGCAGCTTGTGCGACCAGCCATGGTCGTTGGCGAACATGCGGTAGGCTTCCAGCACCTCGCGGTGCTCGCCGCCCTCGGCGACGTCGCCGCGCTCCAGCATGCGGTCGAGATCGGCGCGCAGCTTGGTCAGCGCCGCGTCCAGCTTCTTGATTTCCTTCGGCAGGTCTTCGGCAATGTAATTGGTGATGACGACGCGCGGCTCGTGCAGCACGACGTGGCCGAGCGCGATGCCGTCGGACAGGATCGCGCCGGCCTTGTGCAGGGAATGCCGCGCCGCGGGTTCCGCGCCGGGCTGCGCCAGCGCCGCCAGTTCGCCGGAGGCGATCATCTCGGCGACCACCATCGCGGTGGTCTGCAGCGCCTCGACCTCTTCCTCGACGTAAGTGCGCTTGGCGCGGTTCTGCACGACCAGCACGCCGAGCGTGTTGCCGGCGCGCAAGATCGGCACGCCGAGGAACGAATGATAGATTTCTTCGCCGGTTTCCGGGCGGAACGAGAACGCCGGGTGGGTTTGCGCGTCGGAGAGGTTGAGCGGGGTGGCCTCGCTGGCGACCAGGCCGACCAGGCCCTCATGCGCGCTCAAGACCGTTCTATGGACAGCGTCGCGGTTCAGACCCTCGGTGGCGTAGAGTTCGAGCGTGTTATCGACGCGCAGCACGTAGGTCGAGCACACCTCGGCCACCATGTTGGCCGCGATCAGGACCACGATCTTGTCCAGCCGCTCCTGGGCGGAGACCTGCTCCGCCATGGTTTCGCGGAGCCGTCTCAACAAGACGCGGGGGCCTCCCGACGTGCTCCGCATCTGTCAAAATCCTCCCCCGCGAGGCCAGCGTGCCGGGTGGCCGGGCGCTGGCGTGAAACTCAACAATAGCAACAATTTTATTCATTCGGCGCCGCCGCAAGCCGCCCCAAAACCATCGTTCCCGGCCGAATCGGGATCGCCAAACTGTGGCACAGTTTGCGGCAGCTCACCTGTCAGGCCGTATAGCCAATCGAGGCTTGCTTTGCCAAGCAAAACGCCTGCCAGTAGCAATAACGTCTGTGTAAGGCCAATGCTGCGGGCGCTAAGAGAAAGTAATTCTAGAGCAGAACCGATGCTCTAGGTCTGGTCGAGCCCATAGAGCGTGTGCAGCGTGCGCACCGCAAGCTCGGTATAGGCGGCGTCGATCAGCACCGAGAACTTGATCTCGGAGGTGGTGATGGCGCGGATATTGATATTTCGCGCGGCAAGTGCGGTGAACGCCTGTGCGGCGACGCCGGCATGGCTGCGCATGCCGCTGCCGATCACCGAAACCTTGGCGACGTCAGTGGCACTGTCCAGCCGCTTATAGCCGATCTTGTCCTTGGCCGAGGCGATGGTGTCCCTGGCGCGGGTATAGTCGGAGGCCGGCACCGTGAAGGTCAGGTCGGTGGTCTTGCCGTCCTCGGAGACGTTCTGCACGATCATGTCGACATTGATGTTGGCGTCCGCGAGCGGTCCGAAGATCGCGGCGGCAACGCCCGGCTTGTCCTCGATCTGGCGCACGGAAATCTGGGCTTCGTCCTTGGAGAAGGCGATGCCGGTGACGACGTGGTTTTCCATGATTTCCTCCTCGCTGCAGATCAGCGTGCCCGGCGGCGTGGCGTGCGGGTCGATATCCTCGGGCTTGTCGAAGCTGGAACGGACGAAAACCGGCATACTATGCACCATGCCGAGTTCCACCGAGCGCACCTGCAGAACCTTGGCGCCCTGGGAGGCCAGTTCCAGCATGTCCTCGAAGGCGATCTTGTCGAGCCGCCGCGCCTTGGGAACCACGCGCGGGTCGGTGGTATAGACGCCGTCGACGTCGGTGTAGATGTCGCAGCGGTCGGCATGGATGGCGGCCGCGATCGCCACCGCCGAGGTGTCCGAACCGCCGCGCCCCAGCGTGGTGATTCGGCCCGTCTGCGGATTGATGCCCTGGAAGCCGGCGATGACGGCGACTTCCTTGCGGTCCTTGAAACGGTTGATGATCTCGCTGCCGTCGATTTCGAGGATCCGCGCCGAGGCGTGCGCGTCCGAGGTCCGGATCGGAATTTGCCAGCCCTGCCAGGAGCGGGCCTGAATGCCGATCGCCTGCAGCGCGATCGCCAGCAGTCCGGACGTGACCTGTTCGCCGGAGGCCACCACCGCATCATATTCGCGGGCGTCGTGCATCGGCGAGGCGTCGCGGCACCAGTCCACCAGCTCGTTGGTCTTGCCGGACATCGCCGACACCACCACGGCGACGTCGTGCCCCGCATCGACTTCGCGCTTCACGTGACGCGCGACGTTGCGGATTCGGTCGATATTGGCGACGGATGTACCGCCGAATTTCATCACGAGGCGGCCCATGACGACGCGTGCATTCCCTGTGAGGATAAGTATGGTGACCCGCACGAAAATGGAGCGCCCGGGCCGAAAGCGGCGTATACATAGCGGCGCGTCCCGGGGCAAGCATCCGGGTGCATTTTCGGTCTAAAATGGCGCAAAATGCTGTGGTAGCGGGTTAATTCAGGTCAGGCGCAATTTAGGTCAGGTGCAAGGTTAGGTGTATGGGGCGTTATATCGACGATATCCTGCAGCCCGGCGAGAAGGTGCTGTATTCCACCAATGCACACTGGATCTTCTTTCTGCCGGCGATCGTGCTCTGGGCCGCGGCACTGGCGCTCTTCGTGGGCTCGGGAATGATCCCGGCGGGGCCCATGGTTTTGGTCCTCTGGTCGCTGTCGGCGATCGTGGCCATTGGCGCGTTGTACAAGACGGCTACCGCCTGGTTCCATCGCTGGACCACCGAAACCGACGTCACGAATTTCCGTGTCATCCACAAGACCGGTTTTGTTAAGCGGCAAACGTTCGAGATGAGCGTGGACAAGGTCGAGAGCGTCGACGTCAACCAGAGCATCCTCGGCCGCATCCTCAACTACGGCGACGTGACGGTGCTTGGGGTCGGCGAGGGTGGCAAGACCCTCGACACCATTGCTTCGCCGTTGGCATTTCGCAATGCCATCACGGCACGACCGGCCGGTGCGTAAATCATGGCCATGCAAACAAATCACGCCGGCGCATCGGGCAGCACGGTCGATCCTGCCGAAGTCGCAAAATTCTCAAAGCTGTCGGACGAGTGGTGGGACCCCAAGGGCAAGATGGCCCCGCTGCACAAGATCAATCCGCTGCGGCTGACCTATATCCGCGACGCCGCCTGCCGCAAGTTCGAGCGCAACGTCAAAAGCCTGAACTGCCTGGGCGGCCTGCGCATCCTCGATATCGGCTGCGGCGCCGGCCTGCTCTGCGAGCCGTTCACGCGGCTGGGCGCGCAGGTGATCGGGATCGATCCCTCCGCCACCAATATCGCGGCCGCCAAGCTGCATGCCGACAAGGGCCATCTGTCGATCGATTACCGCTGCACCACGGCCGAGGAGATGGACGTGCGCGAGCGCTTCGACATCGTGCTGGCGATGGAAGTGGTCGAGCACGTCACTGACGTCGGCGTCTTCCTCAACCGCTGCGCGGCGATGCTCAAGCCGGGCGGCATGATGGTGCTCTCGACGTTGAACCGCAACTGGAAGAGCTTTGCGCTGGCGATCGTCGGCGCCGAATATGTGCTGCGCTGGCTGCCGCGCGGCACCCATGAGTGGAACAAATTCGTCACCCCCGACGAACTCGCCCAGCATCTGGCCAACAACCGGCTTGCCATCACCGAACAGGCCGGCGTGGTCTACAACCCGCTCGCCGACAAATGGAGCATCTCGTCCGACATGGACGTGAACTACATGGTGGTCGCGGAGGAGATGTAATTTTACCTCGCCCCGCTTGCGGGGAGAGGTCGGCGCGTAGCGCCGGGTGAGGGGGTACAGGTCTAGCGATACATCGTGCTCGCGGTGAGAGCCCCTCACCCCAACCCTCTAAGAGCGAGCTTTGCTCGTCTCAACCCCGTAACAACGGGGAGAGGGAGCAGATCGCAATCCTGTCATGCGCCGTTCCGGTTGACCGCGTGCGCTGCGCCCGGCACGGTGCGGTACCCCTCCGACGGTATCCCCATGTTCACGGTCGCCTCGCTCTGGATTCCCTTCACCATCATTGCTGCGCTCGGCCAGGTCGCGCGCAATGCGATGCAGCGGTCGTTGACGGGGCCGCTCGGGACCTGGGGCGCGACCAATATCCGTTTCCTGTTCGGCTTCCCGTTCTCGATCATCTTCTTTGCGGTTGTCGTGACAGTCACCGGCGACCATATCCCGTGGCCGACGGCGGCGTTCTGGCCCTGGCTTTTGCTGGGTGCGCTGAGCCAGATCGTCGGCACCGGCATGATGCTGCTGGCGATGAACGACCGCTCGTTCGTGGTGACGACGGCGTACCTGAAAACCGAGGCGATCCAGACCGCGATCTTCGGCTTCATCTTTCTGGCCGATCATCTGACGGTGCTGAAAGTGGTCGCGATCCTGATTGCGACCGCCGGTGTCGTCATCGCGGCGCTGCGGCCGGCTGGCGGTAAGGGTTTTGCCGACCTGAAGCCGACGCTGCTGGGCCTTGGTGCCGCCGCGGCATTCGCGTTATCGGCGGTCGGCTTTCGCGGCGCTGTCATCGTGGTGCCCGGCGTTTCCTTCGTGACGGCCGCGTCCTACACGCTGGTGTTCGGCCTGTTCGTGCAGACGCTGGTGCTGTCGATCTATCTGCTGATCCGCGCGCCCGACGTGCTCAAGAAAATCCTGGGTCTGTGGAAGCCCTCGATGCTGGCGGGCTTCATGGGCGCGTTCGCCTCGCAATTCTGGTTTTTGGCGTTCGCGCTGACGGCAGCTGCCAATGTCCGCACGCTGGCGCTGGTCGAGGTGCTGTTCGCGCAGGCTGTGGCGTATTATTCGTTCAAGCAACCGCTATCGGCGCGGGAATTGGCGGGGATCGTGCTGATCGTGGCAGGGGTGGCGCTGCTGGTGGCGGCGTAGCTGCCGTCATTGCTCACGCAAGCCTGGACAGCACGTCAGGCGCGATGGTTGCCAATCGGCCACGAAGCTCAGGGTTTGCAAGATCGTGTATTGCGGCCGCTATTGTCTCCTCGTGGCCGGCTTCAGACTGAATATCCTCGCGGCATTCCACAAGGTTCGCCCACTCTTCGACGACGGCAGCGTCAATCTCGCCACGGACGAATCGCTGCAGAACGGTAGCGATGTCCTGCCGTGCCAGTGTGATGGTTGGTTCAGCATCCCAGGAGATTGAAGCAAGTGCCAGCTTCAAGTCGGCCAGTGGCGCATCCAGATGGATCAGCGAGGAGAGGATCGCCTGTCGGCTCATGTCGGGGACGAGATCAGTTTCTGTCGTCCGGCAGCACCGGCAGCGGCGAGACCTCGACGCCTTCGTCGATCAGGGCGCGGGCTTCGTCGGGCGACGCCTCGCCATAGATCGGGCGGTGCTCGATATCGCCGTAATGCATCTTGCGCGCTTCGTTGGGGAAGCGCTCGCCGACATTATCGGCGTTCTTTACGATGTGATCGCGCAATTCCTTGATCTTGGCGCGCAGCTCGAGTTCCTGCGCCATCAACAGCGGCGTGGCCTCGGTTGCCGTACCTTCGGTGCTTGCGACTTCCGCAGGCGGCACGGCGCGCGCGTCCTCGCGGCCCTTTTTGCTGACGATCTGCGGAGCCATGATGGCGCGCTCGACCTTGACCGAGCCGCACGACGGACAGCTCACCAGCTTGCGCTTCTCCTGGCTCTCATAGGCCGACGAGCTCTGAAACCAGCTTTCGAAAGCATGGCCCCGTTGGCAGCGCAGGCTGTAGCGGATCATGCCGAGCCCCGGACCAGATGCAGATGTTCAGGGCCGGCCTTGGGATCGGCGATGCCAAAGCGACGTCCGTGCTGCAGCGACGGCACGGTCTTGCGTGCGGTCTCGACTTTGGAAGTGTCGATCTCGGCGAGGAACACGCCGGGTTCGACGCCGCCCTCGGCGAGGATCTCGCCCCAGGGCGCGACGATCAGCGAATGCCCATAGGTCTCGCGCTTGTTCTCATGCAGGCCGCATTGCGCGGCGGCGAACACGAAGCAACCGGTTTCGATGGCGCGGGCGCGCAGCAGGATGTGCCAATGCGCTTCGCCGGTCTTGCGGGTGAAGGCGGACGGCACGGTGAGGAACGACGCGCCGCTTTCGGCGAGCGCGCGGTAGAGCGCCGGAAAGCGCACATCGTAGCAGATCGTGAGCCCGATCCGGCCCCACGGCAGGTCCGAGATCACGGCGGTTTCGCCCGGCTGGTAATTGGCTGACTCGCGATAGCTCTCGCCGCCGGGCAGGTCGATGTCGAACATATGGATCTTGTCGTAGCTGGCGAGCAGATTGCCGTCAGGCCCGATCAGGAACGAACGGTTGACCGCGCGCTCCGGCGAGAAGCGCAGCGCGAGCGAGCCGACATGCAGATGGATCTTCAGCTCCGCCGCCAGCGCCCGATAGGCCTTCAGCGACTTGTCGTCTTCCTCAGCTGCCAGATGCTCGAACAGCGCCTTGCGGTTCAGCTGCATCATGTTGCTCACCTCGGGGGTTTGCACATAATCAGCGCCCTGCGCCGCCGCTTCGCGGATCAGTTTCATGCCCTGCTCGAGGCTCGGCTCCGGCAGCAGGGAGGTGCGCATCTGCACCATCGCGGCGGTGAAGGTCGTGGCAGCGCTCATGACGAGGCCTTTTCTCCCGCCAGCAACGCATCGAGCCTGCCCGCGCGATCCAGCGCGTAAAGCTCGTCGCAGCCACCGACATGGGTTGCGCCGATGAAGATTTGCGGAAACGTCGAGCCGGCGCCGGCCCGATCGTACATCTGTTCGCGATAGGAAGGGTCGTTGGATACGCTGAGTTCGGTAAACGCGGCATTCTTGCGCGTCAGCAGGGATTTGGCCGCGGTGCAGTAACCGCAGCCGGGGCGGGTGTAGATTTCAATGGCAGCGGTCATGGAGCGCTCTGGTTCGCAAGTTCCGGAAATGGCAAGTCTTTGAATTATATGGGAGCCCGGTGGGTGTCCACAACCCGCGCGAATACCAGCACGTCGACCTGCGCGGCCTTGGCGCGCAATAAGGCACGGGCGCAGGCGTCGGTCGTCGCGCCGGAGGTCAGGACGTCGTCGATCAGGACCACGCGGCGGCCCTGGATGTCAGCGCTGCGGTCAGGGGCGACCTTGAAGGCGCCCTGCACATTGCTGGCACGCTGCGACCGCGACAGCCCGATCTGCTGTTCGGTCGCCCGGACCCGCCGGAGCGCCTCGGAGGCCAGTTTCACCCCGGTTTGACGCGAAATCACCCGCGCCAGCGCGCCGGACTGGTTGTAGCGGCGGCTCCAGCCACGCCGCCAATGCAGGGGAACCGGGACCAGCACGTCGGCTTCCCCAAGCAATTCCTGGCCCGCGCGGGCCATCCAGCGCCCCATCGCGGGGGCCAGATCGGTGCGGTCCTGGTATTTCAGCGAATGAACCAGCGTGCGCGCGACATCGTCGTAGCGCACGGCGGCGCGGGCGCGCTGGTAGGCCGGCGGATTGGCAATCGCCTCCATCGACAGCAAATCGGGACCGGGGTCGTAGACAAAGGGAATGCCGAGCCGCGGGCAAAATGGCGGCGCGATGAACGACAATTTGGCCCAGCATTCCGAGCAGACGCCCTCGCCATCGACCGGCTCGCGGCAGGAAACACACAGCGTCGGCAGCGCGATGTCGAGCGCCAGCCTTGGAATATGCGCAAACACGCCGCGCGCGGCGTTCAGCACGCCGCGCAAATGGGTGGAGATGGAGCGTGCTGGTGATGCCTCGGCGTCCATGGGGTGAGGCTAGCGCCGCGCGGCGCAGTGCTCAAGCGACGAAAACCGGTCTCCGTTCCCCGGATGCTGCGCAGCGCGCCGCACTTGCGGCGTGGTGCGCTGCTGATCCGGGGTCCATCTGACTGCGAGTCTGGGTCCCGGTTCTGCGAAGCACCGCTGCGCGCTGCATCGCGCCCGGGACACGAGATAGGCGCATCCCAGATTGCCAGAGACGCGCTAACCAGCGTACCAACCGCCATGGCTCCGAGCCCGACCGCCGCACCCATCCTGTTCGACCGCGCGCTGTTGCGCGCGCGGCAGGATCGTGCGCGCCGCCTTGGGCCAGCGACGTTCCTGCTCGATCGCGTCACCGAGGATATGGAAGAGCGGCTGGCGGCGGTGACGCGGGATTTTTCCGACGTCGCCGAAATCTGGACGCCGGTCGAGCTGCTGCGCAAGCCGGTGGCGAATCGTTTCAAATCCATCACCCGGGTCGAACCGGATGAAACGGAAACGCTGCGGCTTGCGCCGGAATCGCTCGATCTTGCGGTCTCCGCGCTCGCCTTTCAATTCGTCAATGATTTGCCTGGCGTGCTGGCGCAGATCAGGCGCGCGCTGCGGCCGGATGGATTGCTGCTGGCGGCGATGATCGGCGGCGATACGCTGACCGAACTCCGGCAGTCGTTTGCGGCGGCGGAGGCCGAATGCGAGGGCGGAGTGTCGCCGCGCGTCGCACCCTTTGCCGATCTGCGCGATGTCGGCGCGCTGCTGCAACGCGCGGGCTTTGCGCTGCCGGTCACCGACGTCGATCGCGTCGTGGTGCGCTACGACAGCGCATTGGCGCTGACGGCCGATCTGAGAAGGATGGGCGCGACCAATATTCTGGTCGAGCGCCGGCGGGCACCCACCCGCCGCGCCACGCTGCTGCGGATGGCGCAGATCTACGGCGAACGCTTTGCCGATTCGGACGGCCGTATCCGCGCCACCTTCGACGTGATCTGGCTGTCCGGCTGGGCGCCACATGAAAGCCAGCCCAAACCGCTGCGGCCGGGTTCGGCGAAAGCCAGCCTGGAGGCGGCGGTGAAGGGGAAGACGAAGTAGAATTGTGATTCGTGAGCCGTCTGGTCAGGCTACGATGGAGGACAGGGTCAGCGTCGAAATCACCCCCGCAAGCAGGCCGAGGCCCGCCGCAAACCACACACGGTATCCGGCAAGCCACATCAGCAGGAGATGCCTGGCAGGAAATGCGCCGATCTGGGTCAGGATCGTGAGCATGTCAGCGCAGATCCACTCCTCGGCGATCTTGCCATCAGCAATGCGGTACAGTTCGCAGCTTTGGTAATCGACGCGCTTTCCGGTCGGCTGATTTCCCAGGAACTCGCCGGTGTGCGTTCCGGTAAAGCGAAGACGCACCGCCACCTTGTCATCGGCTGCAAACATGTCCTGCGCTTCGATCTGAATGTCGGGAAAAGCGTTGAAGAAGGCTTCCGAATTCCTTCGCCATATGCGCCGGCCGCGCATTTGATGCGGCACCCCGGCCAAGTTAATGATGAAGTCCGGCGACAGGAACTCGGCAGCAGCCACAATGTCCCTGCGGCTCAAGGCGGCGAAGGCGCTACGCATCAATGCGATATTTCCCTGGGATGCGGTATTGGTGGCGAGCACGACGGGACTCCAATTGATAATCGAATTGGTATAAAGCACATCGTGAATATGATACACAATGTAGATAATACATCACTTTGCAGCGACGTGCTGTCGCAGCTATTCCTGGTCACAACGCTGATGTCGGCGGATATGCAGCGTGGCTTGGCCGAGCGCGGCCTGACGCAGACAAGGGCGCAAGTGTTGTGGGTGCTGGGTGGGGCCGAGCGTATGACGCAGGCGGAACTGGCCGCGGAATTGAAGGTCACGCCGCGTAACGTAACCACGCTCATCGATGCGCTGGAGGAGACCGGTTTTGTCCGTCGCACGGCACACCCGACGGATCGGCGTGCTGCCGTCATTGTTCTGACGGCGAAAGGGCAAAAATCCTTCGCAAGACTGCAATCGGAGACGACCGAGTTCGCCAAACTGCTGTTCGGCAACCGGTCCGAACGCGATCTGAAGACATTCCAGGGGATACTTCACGACGTCGCTACGAAGCTGACCGAACTGGCGAAGGAAACTGGCGGCCGGTAGCGCCACCGGCGGCGGCTCTGACAATGGCGCTCATGTGCTGGTCCTTTCCTGACTTGTTCGCAGATGCCCGATCCCATCGGGCGACGTTGGCCTGGCTTTGCACGAGCCGTTGTCACGCCGCGCGAGAACAGGACTATGCGGCCTTCAAACTCTCGATCGCGGCCTGCGGCGTGTTGCGAAAACTGATGGCCAGGCGGTTGTAGGCGTTCATCAGGCCGATCGCGATCGTGAGGTCGACGAGCTCGCGCTCCTCGAACACGGCGCGGGCGGCCTGATACGCCTGATCCGGCACGCCGGTATCGGCAACGCGCGTCACCGTCTCGGCCCATGCCAGGGCGGCGCGTTCGCGCGCATCGAACAGATTGCCGGCTTCCGCCCATGCCTGCAGCAGCGCGAGCTTCTCGATCTTCTGCCCCTTCTTGAGCAGGTCGCGCGTGTGCATGTCGAGGCAGTAGGCGCAGTTGTTGATCTGGGAAATCCGTAAGTAGACCAGGTCGACCAGCACGGGCGAAAGACCGCTCTGCATGACGTAGCCGTAGACGCCGCCCAGCGCTTTCACGCCTGCCGGTGCAACCTGGTTGTAGTCCAATCGCTTGCTCATGTTCGTGCTCCATCTTGTTTGGAAAGGTTGATCACTTGCGAACCGCGGTCTTCAGCGAGTCGACGAGCACCCAGAAGGAGGCGGCGAACAGGCCGACGTCTTTCAGGAGGAACTGACCCGGCGCGACCGAGATCGCGGGGAAGCCGAGCTCCGGCACGACGACATCAGGCGTCGAGATCATGAAGCTGAGGGTCGTGACGAAGAGCCCGGCCGAGAGAACGCCGCCGGCCGCGGAAAAGATCGGGCTCGCCAATCTGAGGGCGATCAGCAGACCGATGCTGAGTTCGACAAAGCCGAGGAAGGTGGAGAAGCCGCGGACCGAAAGCAGCGCATAGAACCAGCCGACCAGCGGGCTGTTCTCCACCAGCGGCACCAGCCCGTTGGCCTCGTATTCGGTAAACTTCATCCCGCCGAACCAGGCGTAGATGACCGCGAGCGAGACGTAGAGGCCGGCGCGGCTGACCGGTTCGGCATAGGCGAGCAGGTGTTCGGCATGATCGCGCCAGTTGGAGGCGGTGCGCGATGCCAGGGCGGGGGTCGGAAGCTGAGTTGTAATGTACGACATGGTGAACTCCGTTTTCAGGGTGATGGTTTCAATTCGATGTTCGGCTGGACTTGTTGCCCGTCGCCTAGGCGCTGATGCGTTCGTGGTTGCGCAAGTTGTAGCGGGGGGCCGGGATGGCGCTCGAAATCTTGTCCGACATTGCGCGGCGCGCCGCCTCATAACGATCCCATTCCGCCTGGTTGGGCAGCGACGGGATGGTCACGGTCTCGCCAAGGTCGAGGCCCGCAAGGGCAGCGTCGACCAGGTCGTTGGCCGACATCACCATCTGCTGCGGCAAATGATGAACCGGCATGCCGGCGACGTCCCAGAATTCGGTGGCCGTGGCGCCCGGCAGCACCGCCTGCACGCGGACGCCCTTGTCGGCGAGCTCGTGAACCAGCGAGTGGTTGAACGCGAGCACGAACGCTTTCGTGCCGCCGTAGACACCGTTCAGCACCTCCGGCGCGATCGCGACGATCGACGAAATGTTGATGATCGTGCCGTGGCCGCGGGCAACAAATCCCGGCGCCGCTGCATAGGTCAGGCGCGTCAGCGCTGTGACGTTCAGGCTGATCATGTCGTCCATCTTGTCGACGTCGGAGGAGACCAGGGGCCCGGTGGCGCCCACGCCCGCATTGTTGACCAGCATGGAGATGCCGGCGTTGGTCCGCAGGATGTCCCCGACGCGCCGGAGATCCGCAGCGACGGTGAGATCGGCTTCGACCGTCTCGACCTTGCGGCCGGTGTCGCCCGCGATCCGGCGCGCCAGGGAGGCGAGCCGATCCTTGTTGCGGGCGACCAGAATGAGGTCATGGCCGCGCTTCGCCAGCCGGTCGGCGTAGATTGCGCCGATGCCGGTTGATGCGCCGGTGATCAGGGCGATGCCTTTGGTCTGGATCGAGGTCATGTCGGTCTCCTGGAATTCGGGGTTGGGGCAAGCCGTTGCTGTGCGTTCGTAACTAGACCCTTCCGAAAACGATGGGTATCTGGTAAAATCGGGAAAGACCCTTCCACCAGATGGAAACACATCCAATGGACCGCTTCGAAGCCATGTCGCTGGTGCTGGCGGTTGCCGAGGCCGGCAGCCTGTCGGCTGCGGCGCGTCGGCAGAAAACGCCGCTCGCAACGGTCAGCCGGAAAGTCTCCGAGCTCGAAGCGCACCTGCAGACCAAGCTGTTCAACCGCTCAAGCCGTGCGCTCGTGCCGACGGATGCGGGCCGCTCCTACATCGCCGCCTCGAAACGAATCCTCGCCGACGTGGCCGAAGCCGAACGCACGGCGTCCGGCGAGTACACGACGCCGCGCGGAGATTTGATTGTGTCGTCGCCGTTTGCGTTTGGCCGGCTACATCTGGTGCCGGTGATGGCGGAGTTCGTGGCTGTCTTTCCGGAGGTGGACATTCAACTCGATTTGCAGGACCGGCCGGTCAATCTTGTCGAGGACCATGTCGATGTCGCGCTTCGGATCGGGATCCTCACCGACAGCAGCCTGATTGCCATCCGGATTGGAGAAATCCGCCGCGTGTTGTGCGCGAGTCCGGCGTATCTGAAATCGCGGGGGACGCCCAAATCCCCTGAAGACCTCTCCACCCACGACTGCATCAGCTTCCTGCCGTTCCACTCATCAACCACATGGACGTTCAAACGGGACCAGACCGAATATGTGGTGCCGGTGCGGTCGCGCCTCGTCTTGAACAACCTTGAAGCAACCTGCGATGCCGCGCGCGCGGGTATGGGGATCGCCGCGGCGTTCTCCTACCAACTTGCCGAATCGATCAAATCCGGCGAGCTCGTGCTGCTGCTGCAGGATTTTGAGCCGCCGCCGCTGCCCGTCAGCCTTGTGTACCCGCCCAACCGTTTCATGCCGGTCAAATTGCGGGCCTTCCTGGACTTCGCGCTGCCGCGCCTCAGAGCGCGCATTGGCGACCTGCCGAAACGCGCCGTGCCGCGAGCGCGAGCCGGTTCGTCGCCATTGGAGTGAGGAGCGGTTCAATATTCGCTGCCGCGAGCGCTTGGCCAATCCCGACGGCCGGATCCAGACCGCCTTCGACGTGATCGGGCTGTACGGCCGGGCGCCGCATGAAATCCAGACCGAGCTAGGCTCGGCGGAAGTCTCGAGGCAGCGGTAAAGCGGACGTCGAAGCAGGCTGCCCGTGCGAATAGCTTCTCCGCACCATCAGGACATTGCTTGCAGCAGGGCTGCGATCTTGATGGTCGCAAAGTTGGAGTAGGTGTCGGATATGGCGTAGGGCAAAATGATCTGGTCATTGTGCCGCATCGCGCCGCAGGTATAGACCACGTTGGGAACATAGCCTTCGCGTTCTGACTGTTCGGGATGCAGCAACGGCTCGACCGAACGCGCCAGCACCCTGGACGGGTCTTTCTTGTCGAGCAGCGCCGCGCCGATCGAATATTTCCGGACCGGACCGACGCCGTGCGTGAGCAGCAGCCAGCCTTCATCCAACTCGATCGGTGACCCGCAGTTTCCGATCTGCACGAACTCCCAGGGGAATTGTGGTTTCAGGATCGCCTGACCGCCGTCCCACTGATGCAGGTCATCCGAATAGATCAGATAGAGGTTCTCATTATCCTGACGCGCGATCATGGCGTACTTGCCGTCGATCCTGCGCGGGAACAGCGCCATGCCCTTGTTGTGGGCCGCGGTCCCCTGCAGCGGCGACATTCGAAATGACAGGAAGTCGCTGGTCTCGATCAACTCCGATCGTATCGCTCTGCCGGTATAGGCGGTGAAGGTAGCGTAGTAAGTCTTGTGGTCACCATCGCGGAATTCGACGAAACGGGCGTCTTCGATGCCCTGGGATTGGGATGCGGTAACCGGAAATATCACGCGTTCGCTGATATCCTGTTCCTCCTTGAAGGTGATCTCAACCGCTTCGCCTGATGGTCCGGATACGCGACGTCCGACCCGGGGGCTGGAGGCCAGCCGCGCGGTCGGATCGACGGCCAAGCTGCCGTCGGCGGCAATGGTGCCGGTGCGAAATGTCAGCGAAGACACGTGGCCTTCGCCAACGGCCCGGAGACTAAGCACGAAGCGGAGGCCGCCTTTCGGCGCTCCAGACTGGTCGGGATGCGGTACGATGCTGGGATTGAACAGCGCAGAGGCCTCGAACGAGTACTCGTTCAGGAAATAAGCACCGATCAACTGGCGCTGGACGCTGGAAAAAGCGCCGTGAGCCGCCAGCGCCTGTTCCATCTCGTCGGCGCGGAACTCGAATTCCTGCAGCAGGTTGCGATGCCGGCCTTGGAAGTTCTCCAGCACGTCGGCCAACAGGCTGGCTGTGACTTGCGGATCGAGTGCGAGCACGCGCTCGACGATGTGGTTGGCGCGGGTCTTGTCGGTCGGGTTGAGGTCGCGCGGTTCAGTCGTCGGCTTGAACGGGCGTACGATCACGCGCGTGGGGTCGGGGCGCAGATAGAGTGCTTGCCGATGCAGGAAAGTGGCTTGCAACAAGATGTCCTCGGTTAGTTGGAGGAAACTGGACTCAGGCGCCGATGGCGCGAAGCGCCACGGGGGGTGTCACGCTGACATTGACGCGCGCAAGCTGACGAATATCGGCAAGACCGAGCAGATAGGACACGACCGACTCGCCGCCGCGGTTTTCGTTGGCGCGGTCGGGATGCAAGCCATCCCGGCAACTGCCGGTCTCGGGATCGACCAGCGCGATCGATAAATCGTTGCGGCCGAGAAACCAGGCGAAAACGTTGTTTGCGATCGCCTTCCATTCGGCGTCACCCTCCGCGCGCCAGGCGGTCAGGCAGGCCGCGATCGTCGCCGCTGCCTCTACCGGCTGCTGGTCGAACGCGCGCGGCGCCCGGCGCAGTTCACCGAAGCCGGCGGTGCCGACGGGGCGGAAATGTCCCATCGAGGTCGTTTGTTGTGTCATCAGCCAACGCAGGGACCGCAATCCGGCAGCGAGGTAATCGGGTGTTTGCGTGGCCATGCCTGTCAGCATCAAGGCTTGCGGCAGGCGCGCATTGTCATACGCCAGGCCTTCCTCGAACCACGACCAGTCTGGCGTTTCGACCGACGCGAGCCCCGACATCAACCTGTCGGCGAGAACGCGCCGGATTTCCCGGGCGTGCGCATCATCGCGAGCAACGGCGCAATAGCCGTCCAGACCCAGCAGGGTGAAGGCCAGTGCGCGGGGCGAACTGAAGGCCTCGACGGCCGGCAATGCCTCGGCAAACAAGGCGGCGGCCCATCGGCGTCGCGACGGGCTTGCGTCCCTGCGCGCGCACTCACCCAGCGCCCATAAGGTTCGCCCATGACTGTCTTCGGAGCCGCGATCTTCGAGCCAGGTTCGATTGAAGCCCATGAAATTGCGAAAGCGTTTGGTGTCCGGATTCCACGCATGCTGCACGAAGGCGGCAAAACGGGCCGTCAATACTTCGGACAAGCGCGTTTCGCCCGGATTGTTGAGGGCGCACGCCAGCAGCAAGGCGCGGGCATTGTCATCCACGCAATAGCCATGGGCGCGATCGGGCACCGAATGCACCGCATGCTGGAACAGGCCGGTATCGTCGCACATGGAAAGAAAGTGATCCAACTGCATGTCCGACGCCGCCGGGCTGTGCGCGATCGCGACCGGCCCGGTACGCGCCACCACCTTGAGCCAGTCCCCATGGCGCGCATGTTCGAAAGTGGCCATGTAACGCTCGGCCGTACGCTCCCATGTCATCGATCGGCTGATCGAGTAGGCACGCTCGCGCATTGCCTGCCGACGAGGGGCATTGGTGAGCAATTGCGCAATTTCCTTGCCGATAGCGACCGCGTTGCCGAAGGGAACGATGACGCCACGGCCGTCATCCAGCAGCTCCAGCGCGTGCCAATACGGCGTCGACACCACCGGCTTGCCCAATCCGAAGCTGTAGGCCAGCGTCCCCGACGTCATCTGCGCTTCATTGAGATAGGGTGTGACGTAGACATCGCACATCGAAATGAACTCTAACAACGTCGCCTGATCGACGAACTGGTCGAGGAATACGACATGGTTCTCGACGCCAAGTTCGCGCACGCGCGTCACAAGGCTCTCGCGATAGGCTTCGCCCTGGTCGCGCACCAGATTTGGATGCGTCGCGCCGAGCACGACATAGACCGCGTCCGCGCGACGTTCCAGGATCAAGGGCATGGCGTCGATCATGACCTCAATGCCCTTGCTGGGGGAGAGCAGGCCGAACGTCAGAATGACGGAGCGGTCGCTGAATCCGAGTTTGGCCTTTGCCGCGTCGGGCTCGACAAACGGAAAATCGGGAATGCCGTGCGCGATCACCTCGATCTTGTTGTCCGGTACGCGGTAAACGCTGCGCAGCATCTCGCGGCCCTTGTTGGCCATCACAATGATCTTCGAAGAAGCATCGACGATGCGCTCCATGACCGCACGCTGGGCGGCGGTCGGCTTGGCCAGCACTGTGTGCAGCGTGGTGATGACGGGCATGCTGAGGCGTGAAAGCAGCTCGAGGATGTGCCCGCCGGCTTCGCCACCGAAGATTCCGAACTCATGTTGCAGGCAGACGACGTCGAACCGGCCGGCGTTCAGGAAGGCCGCGGCACGCACATAGTCTTCAATGGTGTCATCCTTGATCTGCAAGGCAACCGAAGCGGGATAGTCGTAAGCTTGTCCGTGGTCGTTCATTGCGACAATGCTGACCTCCAGATCCGGCCGTGAACTGGAAAGCGCGCGTTCCAGATCGGTCGTGAAGGTGGCGATACCGCAGCGGCGGGGCAGCGAATTGCCGATGACGGCGATGCGGCGAAGCGGCGTCATGTTCGCGCCTCCTTGGCGCCTTCAAACTGCGGAACAGCAGGAGCAGCCGGATTGGCAGCGTTGCCCGGTGTTTCACCAAGCCTTTGCAACAGGGAATCGATCGGACGGCTCGCCGGATACGCGATCAAGGCACTCAATCCATGGCTGCCGACCTCGATGCTGGTGCGACCGCCGGCAACGAAGATGGCCTCCCCGATCGAGGCCGCGACTAGTCCAATGGCGGCGTGACCGTTGAGAACAAGAATCCAGGTCTCCGGTTCGGCAAGCAGCGCCCAGCTTGAACCCTCGGGCAGCTCAACGCGCTCGAGAACGAAATGCCGGCTGGCGACGAGGACCGTTCGGTCCGCGGAAAGGCGCGTCGGATTGCAGGGCGTTCGAAGCGGCCATGGGTGAGCGACCGCGACCCCGTCGTCTTCGTGCAATTCGCGTTGCCGGCCATAGTCGAACAGGCGGAATGTCGCGTCACTGCGCTGCTGAATTTCGGCCAGCACAATACCGGCGCCGATGGCGTGGATGGTGCCGGCCGGGATGTAGATGACGTCGTCTTTCGCAACCGCTCGCCAGTGCATCAGTTCGGCGATCGACCCGTCCCGGATGGACGCCCGCAATTGCTGTGGTGTTACCTGGTGCTTTAATCCAGCGCCGATCTGCGTGTCGGGCTCAGCCGAAAGGATATACCACGCTTCGCTCTTGCCGTTCGGCATCCCGATCGCGCGTGCGTAGGTGTCGTCCGGATGTACCTGGATCGACAAGGGTTCGCTGGTGAATAGCAGCTTGAGGAGCAAGGCCGGGATAGGCGCATCCTTGTCGGCCCGCTCGAACCACAGCTCGCCGATGGCGTCACCAGAGCCGTCAATATTGCTCCAGGGGTGCAGATCACGGGCCCCCCAGGGCTTGTGGACGACCCGCACGGCGGCATGTTCGGTAGGCATAGGATGTCCCTGACCCATGACGCGCACGTCAGGGCGACGTGCCGTTGGCCGCGATCGTTGTTAGGATTTGGCGTGGCTAAGGCGTGGCGTACCCGCACGGGTGCTTAAAGCGGATCGGACGCCGAGTGTTCCTTAGGTGGCTACTCCACCACGCGATTACAACCTGTCGCGGCCTGTTTACTCTCCTTGCCCTCAAGCGGAAGCGGTCGCCTCCATTTCCCCGGAAGCGCAGCATCGATGGCCGAAAGACGCTGCCAATCGGTCTAACAGGGGAACCGGGGCCGTTATGGTTGGTCGAGTGTCGATGGGGTGCCAGACTTTGGTCCCCAGGAGGGACGAGGCCCGGTCCACGCCGGGAGCGCATCCCATTCGGCCCATCGCATGCGGCGCTCCTCATTTCCAACTCTGACAAAAACGAAAGCAGCGTCATCGCTGCCCGTTTTTGATCCGGCGAACATGGCCGGCACGCCATACGCGTTCCTGACAGTTGCTTTGTTGGCCATTGCGACCTTCCGATGGGTTTTGTTCTGCGGTCTTGCGTAGACGGATCAACTTTGAAAAATGACCGCGGCGGCTATCAGCATGACGAAAAAGTTCGGCAGCGGCACCGGAGGCACAAGCCACTCACGGAAGTCGGGGGATTTGACAACGGACCGCCTGCTTGGTTGAGGCGGGAGCGCAACGCTCTCAGTCATCGATAACTGCCGGGGGCGCGCGATGATATTCCACATATAGTCTCTTTTGCCCAAATAGCGAGATGGCAACCGGCTTATTTCAGCATTTGTTTGGACGCTGCCTGCGGCACTGTCGGACATTCGTTAACTGCATGTGCTTACAGTTTCTGCACATGGTCACGATTTGTGTTTCATGAACGGATTGGCGGGATACGTGCAGCAGATCGAAACCAATGACCCTACCGAGGCCCGACGCAGCCGCTACGCCCAGTATCGAGGACAAGTGGCCACGCTGACCTTTGGCTCTGCGACCGTGAGGGGCATGGTCCGATCGGTCAAGGAAGACAGTTCCAGTATTCCCGTTCGATGGCTGGTTACCGTCGTTTCGCCATAGCGGCGACCAACATTGCAGATTGATCAAATGATGCCGCGCCTCACGTTGGTGAGATTTGAACTTACGGATTTGGATGCCGCCAGCTTCGTCTAGCCGCCCAACCGCTTCATGCCGGTCAATCAAGTTGCGCGCCTTTCTGGACTTCATGCTGCCACGCCTCCGGGCACGCATTGGCGACCTGCCGAAACGTACCGTGCCGCGGGGACGAACCCGTTCGGCCCCATTGGATTGAGGAGCGGCCGCGGCCGCGACGGCGCTTTCGTTCGCAATGCCCGTGGCGGAAGACCTTTGCAGGGCCTGGAATCCCTCACTTGTCCGGAAAATCACTTGCCATCCCAGGCCGCCAGCGATTTCAGGTACGTATCTGTCTGGTCGACGCTGAACTCGGTCCACATGATCAGGTGATCCGACATTTGGTAGGTGCGCCATTGCGGGAATGCCTTGGTGGTCGGTGCGCTCTTGCCGCCTTTGAATTCCTTCGGATCGTCAAAAACGTATTTGAAGAAGTCGAAGATGCCGGCATTCGTGCTCGTCACACCTACCTTCTGTTTGAAAAACGCGATCTGGTCATAGAACTTGTCCTGGGCCACGTTGCTTCCGGCGGGCAGTTTCTGCAGTGCGGCCGGCACCACGAACTTGTTCTTCGTGAGCGCCTCATACGTCTTGTCGGTGCGCGAGAAGATGTTGAAGTCGCCAAGCAACACAAGATGTTCGGGCGAATAATCAACCGGCGTCTTGGTGTTGATGTAGTCTTTCGCCTTCGCGGCAAGCAGCTTGGCGAGTGCGTTGATCTCGTCGACGCGCTTCGGATCCTCGGCCTTGCTCGTACCGTAGTAGATGTGAACCGTGCAGAGATTGAACTTGGCCCAGCCGACCTGAAAGCCACAGACGAACGGCGTGCGGGAGATCTGGCTCATGATCTCCGTCGCGCTCTTGCCGGGCAGGACCAGTTCACCGGCAAGGCCGGTAAAGCTGACCTTGGTCGTGTTGTAGACGAAGGCAAGCCGTTCGCCATTGCCGCTGTCGGCGTAGCTGACATCCGTGAAGATGACGTTCCATTGCCGGCCTAGCAGCCGCATGATGTCCCTGAGCGCCTTGAGATCGGCTCGGACTTCCTGAACCGCAATCAGGTCGAAGCGGCTCATGCACTCCGCGATGTAATACATCGCGTCGGGCGTGCGTCCGCCGTATTTGGCGCCGCCGAACTCACGAATGTTCCACGTCGCCAGCAGCAGCGAGTGGTCGCTTTTGGCCGGCACCTTGCTTTTAAGTCCGGCGCGCAACTTTCGCAGCCCGGCTATGATGCGTTGCCGCTGCTTCGTATCCTTGATCCACCGCAGACCCGTGTAATTCACGACGCTCTCCCCCGTTGCGAAGGTGCTCTCCGATTGCGAAATGTGGTTATACAATCACTGATTTAGGCGATCCGAAAGGGGCAGTCGCGGAAAGCCACAACAACTTGTGCGGGGTGCCATCTCCGCAACATGCCCGTTATCCGGTCTTTCCCGGACCTGCGGGTATCGACGATAGAAGCTCTGAATAGGCGTGATCGATCTCCACCGAAGGCTCTGCTCGCAATGGCGGTGGCCGCAGACTTGCGAACCACGCGTGTCGCAATTCCTTGGCCGAATTGCGAACACCGACTGCGTCGCCTCGTGCGCAAGCGCAATCTTGCGGTCCGGCTGCGACAAATCAACCCGACGGGCAAATCAGTTCTGATTGTCAGAAATAACGTCAAGTCCAAAATTTCCGAAAATCAAAATATTCTTGTTTCCATGCGACCCAAATCAGTGCACATTTATGCCCATCCCGTCCCACTCAGAGGGGCGTTGGCCATCGTCACAACGAGGGGCGGGTCGCGGTGGACGCTGATGTTGCGCCTTGACGCGTGCAGCATTGGCGTACGGTGAAGTCGTGTGGTCCTGACGCCCGTAACGGCGTCAAGTCCCGCGGGAGCTAACGCTTCCGAGGGGCGACGGTGGCAATAGAGGCCGTCTCACCGGGGAGAGCACGATATAAGCCGTAAAGCCACTGCGCAGGGAAGGCCGGGTGTTCTCCGCTGCCCTGTATGCTCGTGTGCAGCTTTCTTAGCACAATCGCACACGAGACCGCGGGTGCAGCGCGCACCCGGTCTTCCCTGCGCCCTCTTTCTTATGGGGCGAAACGATTTGCAAAACTTCGGGCGTATTGCGCCGCGAGAATAATTTTCGTCGTCCCGGACAAGTGAGCGCAGCGAACGCGATCCGGGACCCATACGCCGCGGCCCATCAACGAGAGCGCTGGCGTCAGATACCTTCCTTAACAAGGATCGCCGCGGAGTATGGGTCGTAAGTCTCGGTGCCTCGATTAAGATGGGGCGATCGAGGCGGGCGTTGCGGGGTTTATGGGAGGTCGTT
>NZ_JAFCMA010000048.1:0-44762 GCF_018130125.1 Bradyrhizobium sp. AUGA SZCCT0177
GCTTCTCCAACAGCTTGACGCCTGCAACGGGCGCCAGGACCACACGGTTTTGCCGTACGCTTATCCACGCCGTCGTCTCAGCGCAAACCAGCGTCCACCGCAACCCGCCCAACGTCCGTGACGACGGCCGACGCCCTTCTGAGTAGGACGGGATGGCTCTCATATAAACTGATTTGCCATTCTGGTAAACAGAAATATTTTTTATCTTGGGGCTTGACACGAATTCCGTAAATCGGAACTGATTTGCCCGTCGGGTCGTTTTGTCGCATCTCTCTCCGTCATTCCGGGGCGATGCGACAGCATCGAACCCGGAATCTCGAGATTCCGGGTTCGCGCTACGCGCGCCCCGGAATGACGAGAAAGAGCCATCACTCCCCGATCAGCGTCAGCCACTCATCCTCGGTCAGCACGGCCACCCCAAGCTCGCGCGCCTTCGTGAGCTTGGAGCCGGCATCCTCGCCGGCAACGACATAGTCCGTCTTTTTCGACACCGAGCCCGCGACCTTGGCGCCGAGACGTTCCGCCACCGCCTTGGCTTCGTCGCGGGTGAATTTGGTCAGCGACCCCGTGAACACCACGGTCTTGTCCGAGACCGGCGAGCTCTTGCGCGGCCGTTCGGCCGCCTTCACCTCGATCTCGCGCAGGAGTTCGCCGAGCGCCTTCACATTGCGCGGTTCGGCAAAGAACTCGACAACGGCTTCGGCCACGATCTCGCCGATACCGCCGATATTGTTGAGGTCCTGATAGGCCTCGGTGGTGTTCTCGTCATCCTTCGTGCCCTTGGCGGCCGCCAGCATCGCCTCGCGAAAATTATCGATCGTGTGGTAATGCCGCGCCAACAACTTGGCATTGCCCTCGCCGACGTGACGGATACCGAGCCCGTAGATCAAACGGTGCAGCTCGATGCTGCGGCGGGCGTCGATCGCGTTGAACAGGTTGCGCACCGAGGTCTCGCCATAGCCCTCGCGTTGCATCAGCTTGCTGGTGGAGCGGGCGTCACGCTTCTGCAGCGTGAAGATGTCGACCGGCGACATCACGAGGCCGTCTTCGTAGAACTCCTGGATCTGCTTGTCGCCGAGGCCGTCGATATCGAACGCCAGCCGCGAGACGAAATGCTTCAGCCGCTCTGTCGCCTGCGCCGGGCAGATCAGGGCGCCGGTGCAGCGCCGCACCGCCTCGTCTTCCTCGCGCACCGCATGGCTGCCGCACACCGGACAAACTTCCGGAAATTTGTACGGCTTTGCGTTCTTCGGCCGCTTGTCCATGACGACGCCGACGACCTGCGGGATCACGTCGCCGGCGCGCTGAACGACCACGGTGTCGCCAATGCGCAGGTCGACGCCGTCGCGGATCGAGTTGCCGTCGTTGCCGATGCCCTTGATGTAATCCTCATTGTGCAGCGTCGCGTTGGAGACGACGACGCCGCCGACCGTGACCGGCTCGAGCCGCGCCACCGGCGTCAGCGCGCCGGTGCGGCCGACCTGGATGTCGATGCCGTTGAGGATCGTGGTGGCCTGCTCGGCCGCGAATTTGTGCGCGATCGCCCAGCGTGGGCTGCGCGACACAAAACCGAGGCGATCCTGCCAGTCGAGCCGGTCGACCTTGTAGACCACGCCGTCGATGTCATATCCGAGCGTGGCGCGCTCCTCGCCGATCTTGCTGTAGAATTTGAGAACGTCATCGACGTTCTTGCAAAGCTCGGTCCGCGGGTTGACGACAAAGCCGGCTTTGTCCATCCACTCCAGCATGC
This sequence comes from Bradyrhizobium sp. AUGA SZCCT0177, assembly GCF_018130125.1. NCBI lineage: Bacteria > Pseudomonadati > Pseudomonadota > Alphaproteobacteria > Hyphomicrobiales > Nitrobacteraceae > Bradyrhizobium > Bradyrhizobium sp. AUGA SZCCT0177. The sequence continues at coordinate 1,751 of NZ_JAFCMA010000048.1, forward strand.
CGTGCTGCGTATCGGCCGGCCGCTCGCTCATCTCACCCCAGGTATAGGCAAAGAATTTCAGCGGCCGCGACGCGGTGATCGAAACATCCTTCTGGCGCAGCGAGCCCGCCGCCGAATTGCGCGGATTAGCAAACACCGTATCGTCAGCTTCCGCCTGCTTCTTGTTCAGCTCGAGAAAATCCTTCTTGAGCATGTAAACTTCGCCGCGCATTTCGCAGGCCGCCGGAATGCTGCGGCCCTTCAACGTGTGCGGAATATCCTTGATGGTGCGGACATTGGCGGTGACGTCCTCGCCGGTAAAGCCGTCGCCGCGGGTAGCTGCGCGGACCAGTTCGCCGTTCTCGTAGCGCAGCGACAGCGACAGGCCGTCGATCTTCGGTTCCGCGACCAGCGCCGGAATATGATCGGCATCGAGCTTGAGGAAGCGCCTGACGCGATCGACGAATTCGGTGACGTCCTCGTCGCTGAAGGCGTTGCCGAGCGACAGCATGGCAACGGCGTGCTGCACTTTTGCGAACCCGCGCGCCGGCGCCGCGCCGACTTTTTGCGTCGGCGAATCTGTGGTGACCAGATCGGGAAACTTTGCCTCGATCGCCTCCAGCCGCTGACGCAATGCGTCATAAGCGGCATCCGAGACGGTCGGCGCGTCTTTCTGGTAGTAGCGCTCGTTATGCGCCTCGATCTCCAGCGCCAGTCGCATCAGTTCGACCTTGGCCTGGGCCTTGGTGAGTTTGGCGACGTCGGTAAGGGTCTTTGTCTTTGCTGTCTTGGCCATGACCGATCAATACGATGAAGATAGTTTGGAGAAAAGATGGGAAGGAACTCAGGCGTTCCCCGGATGCTGTGCAGCGCGTTCAAGATCGCGCGTCGCGCGACTCCGACGGTGCGCTGCTGATCCGGGGTCAACAACAACAGTCTTTTGTCGGTCCCGGCTCTGCGGGAGCAGCGCGACGAGCGCTGCACCGCGTCCGGGACACGAGAAACGTTACGCCGTCGCCGCGCGGAGCAACCGGTCCGCTGCAGCGCGGGCTTCCGCAGTAATCTCCGCCCCTGCCAGCATGCGGGCGATTTCCTCGCGGCGGTGGTCGGCGGCGAGTGCGTTGACGCGGGTGGCGACGCGCTTGCCCTTGTCCATCGCGTCCTTGGAAATCAGGAGATGATGGTTGGCGCGAGCGGCGACCTGCGGCGCGTGCGTCACCGCCATGACCTGGACCTTGCCGGCAAGCCGCGCCAGCCGGGCGCCGATGGCGTCCGCCACCGCGCCGCCGACGCCGGTATCGATTTCGTCGAACACCAGCGTGGGCGCCGAGCCGCGGTCGGACAGCACCACCTTGAGCGCCAGCAAGAAGCGCGACAGCTCGCCGCCGGAGGCGACCTTCATCATCGGCCCCGGCTTGGTGCCGGGATTGGTCTGGACCCAGAACTCGACCCGATCGATACCCTGCGGGCCCGGCGATTGGGCGTCGGTCTCGACCTGCGCCATGAATTTTGCACGTTCCAGTTTCAGCGGCGCCAGTTCGGCGTTGACGGCCTTGTTGAGCTTTTCCGACGCTTTGGTGCGGGCGGCGGAGAGTTTGGTTGCCGCGGCAGCATAGCGCCTGTCGGCTTCATCAGCGGCGGCTTCCAGCTTCTTCAATTGGTCCGCGCCGGCATCGATCAGCGCCACGTCGGAGGCATATTTCGCGGCCAGCGCCGCCAGCCCCTCGACCGGCGTCGAATATTTGCGCGAGGCGGCGCGCAGCGCGAACAGCCGCTCCTCGATCCGCTCCAGCTCGGCCGGATCGAAATCGGCGGCAATCAGCGCGGCGCTCAGATGCTGATCGGCCTCCTCCAGCGCGTTGATCGCGATATCGATCGCCTTCACCGCGGGCTCGACCAGCGCCGGCGAATTGGCGGCACGGCGCTCCAGCCGCCGCACCGCGGCCGCCAGCGCCGGCACCGGCGAATGGTTGCCGCCGACGGCCTCCTGCGCCTCGCGCAGATCGCTGGCGATCTTTTCGCCCTGCATCATCGTGGTGCGGCGTTCGGCGAGCAGGGTCTCCTCGCCCTCCCTGGGCCGCAGCGCTTTCAATTCGTCGGAGGCGTGGCGGAGGTAGTCGGCTTCACGGGCGGCGCGCTCCATGCCGGCGCGGTGGGCGTCGAGCGCGGCGTTGGCGGTGCGCCGGATATCCCACAGCGTTTCCAGCGCAGCCACGTCTTTTTCCAGCCCGGCGAATGCGTCTAGCAGTTGGCGGTGGGTCGAGGCATCGACCAGCGCGCGCTCGTCGTGCTGGCCGTGGATCTCGACCAGCGCAGCTCCGACGGCTTTCAGGGTCTGCACGCTGATCGACTGGTCGTTGATGAAGGCGCGGGTGCGGCCGTCGGCAAGCTGCACGCGGCGCAGGATCAGCTCGCAAGAATCTTGAGAACTCGAGTCGTCGAGGCCGTTTTCGGAAAGGATTTTTGCGGCCGGATGGCCCTTGGGCACGTCGAAGGTGGCGGTGACCTGTCCCTGCTCCACGCCATGGCGGACCAGTCCGGCGTCGCCGCGGCCGCCGAGCGCCAGCGCGAAGGCATCGAGCAGGATCGATTTGCCCGCGCCGGTCTCCCCGGTCAGCACCGCGAGGCCACGGGAAAACTCGATATCGAGCCGTTCGATCAGGACGATGTCACGGATCGACAGACGGGCCAGCATGCGAACTAAATTCCTAGCCGAGACCCATCTTCTTGAAGGCCCTGGAAATATAGGAACCCTGATTCTCGCTCGGCTCGAGACCGCCGGACTTTACTAGATTATAGGCGTCCTTGTACCAGCGGCTGTCAGGAAAATTGTGCCCAAGGACGGCGGCGGCGGTTTGCGCTTCGCCGACGATGCCGATCGCAATATAGCCCTCGGTGAGGCGGAACAGCGCCTCCTCGACATGGCGCGTGGTCTGGTAGCGGGTGACCACGGTCTTGAAGCGGTTGATCGCCGCGGTGTAGTCGCGCTTTTTCATGTAATAGCGGCCGACATCCATTTCCTTGCCGGCAAGCTGGTCACGCCCGCCTTCGAGCTTGGCCTTGGCGCTGGTGGCGTATTCCGAGGTCGGATATTTGCGAATCACCTCTTCGAGCGCGGCGATCGCCTTTTCGGTGCGCCCCTGATCGCGCGAAATATCCGGGATCTGGTCATAATGGGAAGCCGCGATCAGATATTGCGCGTAGGCGGCGTCGGGGCTGCCCGGATGCAGCGTGACGTAACGGGTCGCCGCGCCAATGCAGCCATCATAGTCGCCGGCTGAGTAGAACGAGTACGCCGACATCAGCAGCGATTTGCGCGCATAGTCGGAATAAGGATGCTGCCGGTCGACCTCTTCGAATTTCTTCGTCGCCGCCTTCGCATCCTTGCGCTGGTTCATCAGGTACAAGCCCTCATTGTAGAGCTTGTCCGCGGGCTCCTCGATGAAGGTGTCGTCCTTGGCGGTGAACTTGTCCCACAGCGAACCGGTGCCGCATCCGCTCAAGGGGACGGCCAGCGCGATCAGGCCCGCCGCCAGCCGGAGCGACCGGCCGACCCGATAAAGGCCGGATGATTTGCATGGTTCGAGCGTCATACGCTGTGCCGACATGAAATGTGAGACCTGACGCCTTTTACGCAGTTGTAGCTACGCAGTTGGTAGCGGTGCGGTTGGTGGTTGAGCCCGTCCATCCATGAACCGCGGTCATGAACGCAATATTCCCCAAGCCCAATATTCCCCGGCCCCATATTCCCAAGCGCTCAGTATTTGTGGCGCCCTAGCTTACAACCGCGGGCCTATCTAGCCGAAAAATGGTCCTTAACAAACCGAATACGCAGGCATTTCGCCCGGATTAAGGCGGCAAGACACCATCGTTACTAATTGTGGTTACTACGGAAATTGGAATGGGCGGCCGGAAAGTCGGCTTCAGGACATTTCGAAAACGAAAGTCAGGACATTTCGAAATCGAAAGTCAGGACACGTCCGGGCCATAGGCCGGGGCGACCATACCGCCGACCATTCCGGCGCCGGCTTCGACGCGGGGACGGCGTGCCGGTTCGGCCTCGACCACCCGCCAGGCGCTGCGATCGGCCATCAGGGCCGTCAGCACCGCGTGGTTGAGCTTGTGGCCGCCACGCGACGACCGGTAGGCGCCGAGCAGCGGCAGGCCGGCCAGCGCGAGATCGCCGATCACGTCCAGTACCTTGTGGCGGGCGCATTCGTCGCTGTAGCGCAGGCCTTCGGTGTTGAGCAGACGGGTCTCGTCGAACACCACCGAATTCTCAAAGGACGCGCCGAGCGCGAAACCGGCGCTCCAGAGCCGCGCCACGTCATTCATGCAGCCGAAGGTCCGGGCGCGGGAAATCTCGCGGCGGAAGCTTTCGGGGCTCAGATCGAGCGAATAGCTCTGGCGGCCGATCACCGGATTGGCGAAGTCGATCTCGACCTCGGCGCGGAAACCGTTGGCATAAGGGCGCAGTTCGCCGAAGGAATCACCGAGCGAGACCTGCACCGGCTTCAGCACCTGGATGAAGCGGCGCGCGGCGGATTGCGTCACGATGCCTGCCTGATCGATGGCGGCGACGAAGGCAGCCGCGCTGCCGTCCATGATCGGAACTTCCGGGCCATCGACTTCGATGGTGGCGTTATCGACACCCATGCCCCGCAGCGCAGCAAGCACGTGCTCGGCGGTGGAAACGAGCGGGCCCTGGCGGTCGCCGAGTACGGTCGCAAAGTCGGTGGCAATCACGGAATCAGCGATGGCGGGAACTTCACGGTCGGCATCGTCCAGACCGGTCCGGACAAAAATAAAACCTGCGTCGACAGGCGCAGGTCCGATAGTCAGATTAACGGGTAAACCAGAATGAACGCCGACACCCGTCACGGTGGCTTGCGACCGAAGCGTTGTCTGACGGCTGAACTTCATTCGATAATCGCCCACTACCCGACTTATACCTTCAGACAGAAAAGGTCCGCTTTCGCGTCGAATCTGCTTCCGGTATCCCCAAGTCACGGCAGACCATAGTCACTGCCCTCAAGCGCACAACTCACGCTTTTTTACCGATTGTTACCCTATCTCTGCCGCATTCGCGCCAAGGCTTAACCAAATTCCGGCGCGGTCCGGCCTCGTTCCGGCCGCCGCATCAGATCACGGAACTCATAATTAATCATTTAATATCAGTGACTTGATTACGAAGCTGTGAAGCCTCTCGTGCCCAAGAAAAAGGCCCCGGCTGAAACCGCCGGGGCCTTTTGGGTTGCCTGAATTGTAACAAAACCTCAGTTGGACTGCCGCCGGAGGAAGGCCGGGATATCAAGATGGTCGTCGCCCTGTGGCTGCGCGGCAACAGGTGCGGGGCGGCCATGGACATCCAGACCCTGCGGCGCCGGACGGCGGGCATACTCCGATACCGGCTCGTTGCCCATCTGCTGGGCGACGGAACGCTGCGGTTTGCGCTCGGGGAGCGGCGGCAGCGGCGCCATCGCCGGACCGGAAGCGCGGGCCGCGATCGGCGGCTCGCTCTCTTCGTCGCGGCGACCGAGGCCGACATTGGCCAGGCGCTGCAGCAGCGACAGCCGGGCCTTCTGCGGATGCTCTTCTTCCTGCTCGCCGCGGGCCTGCCGGATCTCGGCCTGGGCCGTCATCGGAAGGTCCTCGAACTTCGGCATCCGCGGGCTGCGGGCGGGCGGACGTTCGGCCGCCTGCGGGATGAAGGTCTCCGGCAACGCTGCCTGCGGTTCCGGCTCGGCGCGGGCTGCCTCGTTGTGATCCGGGAACAGCGTGGGCTTCTGGGCAATCGGGCGAACCGTGACGTCGCCATAGGAACCGGGCTGCAACGGCGCCTGGGCTTGCGGCACTTCCGGAGCGACCGCCGCGGCAATGGCGGCGAGCGCGGCACGCTCGACGCTGCTGGACGCGCGCTGCTGCGGGGCGGCGGCGGGAACCGGGGGTGGCGAGGCCTGCTGCACGGGCGCCTCGAGCTTCTGGGCGCGGTCGGCAAGGCGCTGGTTGTCAGCACGCAGCCGTGCGGTCAGATCGGCCAGACGGGTGTCCGGCGTCGAGGCGGGCGCGTTGGTCACGACAGCGGCAGGCGCTGCCGCGTTGCGCGCGATCAGCGCCTGTTCGATGCCGGTGGCCACGACGGAGACGCGGATCACGCCGTCGAGGTTTTCGTCGAAGGTCGCGCCGACGATGATGTTGGCGTCCTGGTCGACTTCCTCGCGGATGCGGGTTGCGGCTTCGTCGACTTCGAACAGGGTCAGGTCCTTGCCGCCGGTGATCGAGATCAACAGGCCGCGCGCCCCCTTCATCGAGCTATCGTCGATCAGCGGGTTGGCGATCGCGGCTTCGGCCGCGGTCAGCGCGCGCTTCTCGCCGGTGGCTTCGCCGGTGCCCATCATCGCCTTGCCCATCTCACGCATCACGGCGCGGACGTCGGCGAAGTCGAGGTTGATGAGGCCTTCCTTGACCATCAGGTCGGTGATGCAGGCGACGCCCGAGTAGAGCACCTGGTCGGCCATCGCAAAGGCGTCGGCGAAGGTGGTCTTTTCGTTGGCGACCCGGAACAGGTTCTGGTTCGGGATGATCAGGAGCGTGTCGACCACCTTGTGCAGTTCGGCAATGCCTGATTCGGCGGTGCGCATGCGGCGCTGGCCTTCGAAGTGGAACGGCTTTGTCACCACGCCGACGGTGAGGATGCCCATCTCGCGCGCGGTCTTGGCGATCACGGGGGCTGCACCGGTGCCGGTGCCGCCGCCCATGCCGGCGGTGACGAACACCATGTTGGCGCCGGTGAGATGATCGCGGAGCTCGTCGATGACCTCCTGGGCCGCGGCCGCACCGACATCGGGCTGCGATCCGGCACCTAAGCCCTGGGTCACTTGCGTGCCCATCTGCACGATGCGCTGAGCCTTGGACATGGTCAGCGCCTGCGCGTCGGTATTGGCGACGACGAAATCGACGCCCTGCAACCCGGCAGTGATCATGTTGTTGACGGCATTGCCGCCTGCTCCACCGACGCCGAAGACGGTGATCCGCGGTTTCAGCTCGCTGATGTCAGGGGGTGTCAGATTGAGTGCCATGGTTGCCTCTCGATTAATACGCGCGCGTTGGTTCGCCCCGGCCGACGGCCGCGGGAGTGGGTGCAGGAGTTGGTGCAGGAGTTTGTGAATGTCGTTTGGTATGAAAACCGGTCATCAGAAGCCCTCTCGCAGCCATCGTCCGACCCTTCCGAAATAGCCGTCAGTCCCTGTCCTGAGCTGCCGCGTATGCCGCGGTTCGACGTGTTCAAGGTGTGCGTATTGCGGATAGACCAGAAGGCCCGCAGGCACCGCGAACGAAGCGCTCTTGGCCTCATTGGGCAGCCGGCCGAAGCCGAGCGGACGGCCGATCCGGACCGGCCGGTTGAGAATGCGGGTGGCAAGCTCGACGGTGCCGGTGAGCTGGGACGCGCCGCCGCTCAGGACAACCCGCGCCCGCGGCTCTGCCGCAAAGGGGGAATCCGCGAGCCGGTCCCGGACCATTTCAAAGATCTCCTCGGCGCGATGCCGGACGATGTTCGCGATCGTGGCGCGCGAGACGATCTGCGGCGCATCGCGCGCGTCATCGCCTGCGGTGGGTACGGACATCAACTCGCGCGCGTCTGACCCGCCGGTCAGCACGGTGCCGTATAAGGTCTTGATTCGCTCGGCATCCGCAATGCATGCGCCGACGCCGCGTGCAAGATCCATCGTCATGTGTTGCCCGCCGACCGCAAACCCCGAGGCGTGCACGAAGCGTCCGGCCGAATAGGTCGCGATCGTGGTCGATCCCGCGCCCATCTCGACCACGGCGGCGCCGATGTCGGCTTCGTCGTCGGTGAGGACCGAAAGGCCGGCCACATAAGGACTTGCGGCCATGGCCTCGACGTTGAGGTGGCAGCGCTCGACCACCAGCATCAGGTTCTTGGCCACCGTCGCATCCGCCGTCACGACGTTCATGTCGACGCCGAACTGCCGCGCCACCATGCCGCGGGGATCGCGGATGCCCTTGACGCCATCCAGCGTGTAGCCGACCGGCAGCGCATGCAGCACAGTGCGGCCTTCGCCGGTGGCGTGGCGCATGCCGGTGGACGTCACGCGGGTGACATCTTCCGAGGTGACCGAGCCGCCTCTGATATCGGCGGCGGCTTCGACCAGCTGGCCCTGCAGCCGGCCGCCGGAGACCGACAGCAAGACGGATTCGACGCGGACCTTGGCCATGCGTTCGGCCAGCGCCACCGCCTGGCGCACGGCCTGTTCGCATTCGGCAAGATCGACCACGGCGCCGGCCTTGACGCCGCGCGACTGGATCTGGCTGTAACCGATCAGCTCGACCGCGTGGCTGCGGCCGCGCAGTGCCTCGTTCGGCGGCGACGGCTTCAGCCGCGCGATCATGCAGGCGATCTTGCTGGTGCCGATGTCGAGCGAGGCCACCAGCGCGGTGCGCTTCTGCGCCATCGGCCGCGTCTTCGGGGTCTGGTTGCGATCGAGGCCGGTCATGCTGCGTCACCGGCTTTTTTCTTGGTCTTCTTGTCCTTGAACAGTTCCTCGCGGGCCTTCGCCGCGTCTTCGGACAACAGCACCGTCAGCCGGTCCGGCAGGCGCATGTCGACCACGACGATGTCGCGGGAGAACAGCCTGTCCTCCTTGTCGAGCTTGCTCAGCAGCGCCAGCGCATTGCCGACATCGTGTTCCGGCAGGCGGATATCGAGACCGTCCTTGAGGCGCAGGTTCCAGCGCCGTTCGCCGACATAGATCGCAGCCTTGGTCACGCTGCGGACCTGCGGATAGCGATCCAGCAGCGCCAGGAAGTCCCGCGCCTTGTCGGCGGCGCCCTTGCCCACCACCAGCGGCAACGAGATGAAGCGCCGCGACATATAGGGTTCGAGCACCGCGCCATCCTCGGCGATGACGGACAGCCGGCCGTCCTGCTGCCACAGCGCGAACGCGGTACGCTCGACGATGTCGATCTGCAACCGGCCGGGATAAAGCTTCAGGATCGCGGCGTCCGATATCCAGGGATTGGTCTTGAGCTTGTCGCGCACGGTGGCGGCATCGAGGAACAGCAGCGATGAGCGGCCGTTGACGCCGCCGATCGCGAGCACTTCATCCTGGCTCAACTGCTTGCGGCCGTTGATGGCCACCTCGGTGATGCGGAAACCGGCCGAATTCGCCAGCGCGTTGCGGGTATCGCTGAGCGCACCGACGAACTCGTCGACATGGCCGCCCTTGACGACACCGAGCAAGGCGCTGCCGAGCAGCATCAGCACGGTCAGGGCGACGCCGGCACGATTGGGGAGGTAACGTTCGAGCCACAGGATCAGGCGATGCGGCGGCTCGCGGTCGATTACCCGCTTCGCCCGCACGCGGGCGCGCAGGCCCAGCCGCTCGCGCAACAGCACGACCGCTCCGATAGCGGCGGCTTTCAGGTCAGCTTGGGGCCCCAGCGATCGCAGCGATCGAGCGAGGCGTCCTGCACCATCCATTGCACGAGCTCGTCAAAAAGTTGTTCCCGCAAAAAGGCTTGCGGGCTCTGGCGCACGTGATGTCTCGGTGATGCCGGGTTGGGCTCAAGACCTCGGTTGTGAGGAGGCCATTTTTCCCTCGATGCGATCGTCGAAGCGGAAATCCGCAACAGCTTACGCCCCGGCAGCCAAGCGCCACATGCGCCGCCAGCGTTAACCTTCGGACTTCCTGGTAAACAAAGGGTAAATCTGACCGGTCAGCGGCGTGTTTTGAGCAGCCTTGTGAGTAGTTTGCCGGGCATTGGTTAGGATTTTAGTAATATTTCATCTGGGCCGGGTGGGTTCCCTCACCTGACGCATTAACTCGGCGAATCACCCCCGCCTGTCGACACGCTTTTCGGCCAGTACGATCTGGTCGCGCAGGAAATCGGAAAAATCGATTCCCTGGGCCTTCAGCGCCTTCGGATAGAGCGAGGCGGCGGTCAGCCCCGGCAAGGTGTTGGTCTCGAGATAGACCAGCCCCTTGGCCGAGACGATGAAATCGCTCCGCGAATAGCCGCTGCATGACAGTGCCCGGTGCGCCCGGTGCGCCTGATCCATCAGGGCAGCGGTGATCTCGGGCGAAAACCGGCCAGGGCAGATCTCCTGGGTCGATTTGAGCAGGTATTTTGCCGTGTAGTCGAACGCGCCCTCGCCCGGGATGATTTCGACCGGCGGCAGCGCCATGATGGTGCCGTCGGATCGCTCCAACACGCCACAGGTGGCTTCGGTGCCGGAAACGAATGCCTCGATCAGATAGTCCTCTGTCTTGGCGGCGTTGCGGACCGCGACGAGGTCCTGCTTGGCGTTGACGAAGATCAGGCCGTAGCTCGATCCGTCCCGCGCCGGTTTCGCAATCAGCTTGCCGTATTCGGCGAACGCGGCATCGATATCATCAAGCGCGATGCCTACCGGCGTCTCCACGCCCGCAATCGCCGCAAAGCGCTTGGCCGCGGTCTTGTCGAAGGCCAGATTTGAGGACGCCGAGCCGGACCCGGTGAAGGGAATGCCGCGCAGCTCGCACATCGCCTGCAGTTCGCCGTTCTCCGCCCGGCCGCCGTGCAGGCCGAGCACCAGCACGCGATCTTCGGCTTTCGCTTTATCGAGCGCCGCTTCAAATGCGATGCCGCGATTGCCGGGGTCGAACTCGTCCTCGAACGGACGCTGGTGATTGAGCAGGGTTTCCGACTTCACGTCGTGCACGGTGTCGGCGACGTGCCAGAACCACAGATCCGCCTCCGGCAAGGCACGATGCAGCGCCTGCGCGCTCGCCACTGAAACCAGCCGCTCCTTGTTGGTGCCGCCGAAGAGAATGGTAATCCGCATCAGCCTTGCTTTCTCGCTGCTTCGTCATTCCGGGATGCTCCGAAGGAGCAGACCCGAAATCTCTCTTGCCTATATCATTTCGAGATTCCGGGTTCGCGCTTCGCGCGCCCCGGAATGACGACTATGTTGGAATTCCGATCCGCTTGATTTCCCAGTGTAACTCGATTCCGGAGTTTTCCTTAACCCGCGCACGCACCGTTTCACCCAGCGTTTCAATGTCATGCCCGGTCGCGTTGCCAGTATTGATCAGGAAGTTGCAGTGCATTTCCGACACCTGGGCGCCGCCGACGCGCAGGCCGCGGCAGCCGGCGGCGTCGATCAGCTTCCAGGCGCTGTTGCCGGGCGGGTTCTTGAAGGTCGACCCGCCGGTCTTTTCGCGGATAGGCTGCGCGGTCTCGCGATGGTTCTGCACTTCCTCCATCCGCGCCCGGATGGTTTCGGGCGCCGCAATGGCGCCGCGGAAACGCGCGGAGGTGAAGATGATGGAAGGATCAACGCCGCTGTTGCGATAGACGAACTTCATGTCGGCATTGCTGAAGACATGTTTCGTGCCGTCGCGGCCGACGCCGGTGGCCTCGATCAGGACGTCCTTGGTCTCGCTGCCATTGGCGCCGGCATTCATGCGCAGCGCGCCGCCGATCGTGCCGGGAATGCCGAACAAGAATTCCATGCCGCCGATAGTGGCGGATGCCGCGGTTTCCGCCACCCGCTTGTCGAGCGCGGCCGTGCCTGCGATCACGACGTCGCCATCGGCCCGGGTCTCGCCGAACGCACGCGGCGACAAGCGGATCACGACGCCGGGAATGCCGCCATCGCGCACGATCAGATTGGAGCCGACGCCGACGACATAGACCGGCAATTCGTTCGGCAGTTTTTTCAGGAAGTACGCGAGATCATCTTCATCCGACGGCGTGAACAGCACCTGCGCCGGACCGCCGACGCGAAACCAGGTCAGCTCCGCCAGCGACTGGTTCGCCAGCAGCCGCCCGCGCAGGTCGGGCATCGCGGTTTTGAGATCGGGGGTGATGTCGGGGAAGGTCACGAAAGCTCTCTCAACTCGTCATGGCCGGGCATAGCCGATCGAAGAACGGCGTCGCTTCCGCTCGCCTGTGCCCGGCCATCCACGTCTTGCAGACTACCCGCATGGCAGGCGGCTATGTTTACATTCTGACCAATCGTCCGAATGGTATCCTCTATGTCGGCGTGACAAGCGATCTTGTCCGCCGAATATTCGAGCATCGCTCGGGATTCGTCGACGATTTTACCAAGCGATACGGCTTGAAGCGGCTGGTCTATTTCGAGCAATTTGACGACATCCGAGATGCCATCCAGCGCGAACACAACATCAAGCATTGGTCGCGTGCCTGGAAAGTTCGGACGATCGTCGCGGCAAATCCAGATTGGGACGACCTCTATCCGACGATCACGCAGTAAAGACGTGGATGGCCGGGACAAGCCCGGCCATGACGGCTCTAAAGTCATCTGGCCCATCACCCCAGCGCCTTCAATTCGCCGGGCAGCGCGTAGGCCCATTGCGTGATGTTGCCGGCGCCGAGGCAGACCACGTAATCGCCATTGTCCGCGATGCCGCTGATCACCTTGGCCAGTTCGGAAGAATTTTGCAGCGGAATCACCTCGCGATGGCCGTGCGCGCGCAGGCCGAGCACGAAATGGTCGCGATCGATTCCCTCGATCGGCGCCTCGCCGGCCGGATAGACTTCGGCGACGACGACCGCATCGGCGTCGTTGAAGCAGGTACAAAACTCCTCGAACAGCGATTGCAGCCGGGTGAAGCGATGCGGCTGCACCACGGCGACGATCTTGCCGTTGGTGGATTCGCGCGCCGCCTTCAGCACCGCTGCGATCTCGACCGGGTGATGGCCGTAATCGTCGATGATGGTGACGCCGTTCCATTCGCCGGTCTTGGTAAAGCGCCGCTTGACGCCGCCAAAACCCGCCATCGCCTTGCGGATCACCTCGTCGGAAATGCCGAGTTCATGCGCCACCGCGATCGCCGCCGTCGCATTCGATGCGTTGTGGCGTCCCGGCATCGGCAGCATGATGTCGGGTATCTCGTGCGTCGCGCCGGTCTTGCGGTTGCGGAACACGACCTTGAATTTCGAGCCGCCGCCCATCGGCGTAAGGTCAAACAGCCGCACATCGGCCTGCGGGTTCTCGCCATAGGTGATGATGCGGCGATCCTCGATCTTGCCGACGAGGGTCTGCACCACAGGATGATCGGTGCACATCACGGCAAAGCCGTAGAACGGCACGTTCTCGACGAAATTGCGGAATGCATCCTGGATCGCCTCGAAAGTGTTGAAGTGATCGAGATGCTCGGGATCGATGTTGGTGACGATCACGACATCGGACGGCAGCTTCAGGAACGTGCCGTCGCTCTCGTCGGCCTCCACCACCATCCAGTCGCCCGCGCCCAATCGCGCGTTGGAGCCATAGGCATTGATGATGCCGCCATTGATCACGGTCGGATCGAGGTCGCCGGCGTCGAGCAGCGTTGCGACCATCGTCGTCGTCGTGGTCTTGCCATGGGTGCCGGCGATCGCGACGCAGCTTTTCAGCCGCATCAGTTCGGCCAGCATTTCGGCGCGGCGCACCACGGGAATGCGCTGGGCGCGCGCCGCCATCAATTCGGGATTGTCGCGCTTGATCGCGGTCGAGACCACCACCACGTCGGCGCCGTCGACATTCTCGGCCTTGTGGCCGACCGAGACTGATATGCCCTTGTCGCGCAGCCGCGTGACGTTGCCGCTTTCAGAGGCGTCCGAACCCTGCACGGTATAGCCGAGATTGCACAAAACCTCGGCGATGCCGCTCATGCCAATGCCGCCGATTCCGACGAAGTGGATGGGTCCGATCTCGCGCGGCAGTCTCATGCGTCAATCCTTGGCTGTCATCGCCCGCCAACGGGTCGGCCGAATGGCCGCCCGATGACAGGCTCCAGCGGGCGATCCAGTACTCCGCGCCGCCAGTGTGTCCAATCAGCGGCGCGATGTACTGGATGCCCCGCTTTCGCGGGGCATGACAAGAGCTTTTTCCGCCTAGATTCCGGCAACTTTCTGCACCAGATCGGCCAGCCGCTCGGCAGCGTCCAGCCTGCCCACAGTGCGGGAGGCGGCGGCCATCTCGGTAAGCTTCGCCGGCTCGGCGGCGAATGCGGAAATTTCGGAAGCCAGGCGGTCCGGCGTGAACTCCGCCTGCGCGATGCGCAGCGCGCCGCCGACCTTGGCCAGCACGCCGGCATTGGCGAACTGGTCCTGATCGATCGCGCCGGGCAGCGGCACCAGGATCGAGGGCCGGCCGATCGCGGCGAGCTCGGCCACCGTGCCGGCGCCGGAGCGCGAGACCACCAGATGGCTGGAGGCCAGCCGCGCCGGCAAATCCGTGAAGAACGGCGCCAGCTCGGCGTTGATCTTGAGCCGGTCATAGATCGCGCGCACCCGCGCCATGTCTTCTTCCCGCACCTGTTGCGTCAGGATCAGCCGGCTCCACAGCACCGGCTCCAGCCGTTCGATCGCCGGTGGCACGATGTCGCTCATCACGCGCGCGCCCTGGCTGCCGCCGACCACCAGCAGGCGAAGCGGTCCGTTCGCCTCCGGCGAAGCAAAGGGTATAGCGGCGGCGGCCAGGATCGCCGGACGCATCGGCGTGCCCACCGTCGTTGCCTTGCTTGCCAGCGCCGGATCGCGGTCGAGCACGCCCGGCAGCGAGGTCGCGATCGCGTTGACGCGGCTTGAGAGAAACCGGTTGGCGCGGCCGAGCACCGCGTTGGCGTCGTGAATGAGGCTGGGCACGCCGAGCCATCTGGCCGCCATCAGCGGCGGCAGCGTCGGATAGCCGCCGAAGCCGATCACGGCTGATGGCTTCAGCCGCCGCACCAGGTTCAGCGCTATGAGGCCGCCGTAGCCGAGCATGACAGCGGTGCGCGCCAGCGAGATCGGATTGCGGCCACGCACAGTCTCACTCGGCACCACGTCGATATTGTCATTGGCCCTGGAGAACAAGCCGCTGTAGCGCAGCGCGCGGGCGTCGGTCGCGAGCCGCACGCGAAAACCGCGTTTGATCAGCTCGACGCCGAGCGCTTCGGCCGGAAACAAATGGCCGCCGGTGCCGCCGGCCGCGAGTAAAATCAGGCGTGCGTTTTTTTCCATGGGAGGTCTTTTATAGACAACAAGCCGTCATTGCGAGCGGCGACGAATGCGGTTCTCTTGCCCCGGGCGCAGCGCAGCGCGCCGCCTTTCGCGGCGTGGTGCGCTGCTGAACCGGGGCCCATTGGCGCGACATCCTGGGGGATCTGCGCTTCGCTTGTCCGGGACACGAGCGCCTAGGCGTAACTCCGCACCGAGTTGGCATTGTTCTGCGACTCGATCTCGGTGCGCGGCCGCTGCCGCGTCAGCGCCAGCATCATGCCGACGCCGTAAGCCAGCGAGAGGAACGAGGAGCCGCCATAGGAGATGAACGGCAGGGTCATGCCCTTGGCGGGGATCAGCTGCAAATTGACCGCCATGTTGATGGCGGCCTGCACGCCGAACAGGATGGCGAGGCCGGAAGCGGCAAACCGGGAGAACATGTCCTCGCTGGCATAGGCGCGCAGCAATGTGCGGATCACGACAAAGGCGAACAATGCCACCAGCGCCAGGCACAGAATGATGCCGAACTCTTCCGCCGCCACCGCGAACACGAAGTCGGTGTGGCTGTCCGGCAGGCTGCGCTTGGCGATGCCTTCGCCGGGCCCGAGCCCGAACCAGCCGCCGTTCCAGAATGCATCCATCGCCATGTCGAGCTGGAACGTATCGCCCGAGCCGGGATTCATGAAGCGTTTGATGCGGTGCGCGACGTGCGGCACCAACAGATACGCGCCGAACAATCCGGCTGCGGCGGCGCCGGCAAGACCGGCCACCCAGATCATCCGCATGCCCGCGATGAAGAACAGCGCGCCCCACACCATCAGGATCAGCATGGTCTGGCCGAAATCCGGCTCCATCACCAAGAGCGACACCAGCATCAACAACAGCACCATCGCCATCGAGGTCGCCGGCATCTCCGGACGCTTGGTCGATTCCGCAAACAGCCACGCAGCGATCACGACGAAAGCGGGCTTGGCGGATTCCGAGGCCTGGATGTTGACGCCGAGCAGCGTGATCCAGCGCCGCGAACCCTTGACCTCGGCGCCGAACACCAGCGTCGCCACGATCAGCACGATCGAGACCGCAAATACCAAGAGCGCCCCGCGGCGGATGTGTTTCGGGGACATGAAGGATACCCCGATCAGCACGATGAAGGACGGCAGCAGGAACATCACGTGCCGGTTGAAGAAGTGGAAGGGATCGAGCCCGATCCTTGTCGCCACCGGCGGGCTCGCCGCCAGCGACAGGATGACGCCGCCCACGACCAGCGCGATAATCGCCGCGAGCAGCAGTCTATCCACGGTCCACCACCATTCCGAGAACGGGGTGCGTTGGTCACGGGCGAGCATGGGCGTCCCCAAATGGCAGAGGTAACGTCCATTGGTGGCGGAGGATGGTTTCCAAGGGGTTAATAGGGTCCGTCAAATTTTCGGTTTCAAGATTTGCGCCCGCGGCTATAGGGTGGGCCCCAAAATCAAAGGGGAAACCATGCAGTCGCTCACCTGTCTCGTCGCAGCATCGCTGCTCGTCGCATCGCTTCAGGGCGCATCCGCCAAGGACGAGAACTGGGTGGTTTCCTGGACGGGTTCGGTCCAGGGCCCCTATCCCGTCGGTAACCCCTCCGCCCAGCCCGACCAGAAATTCGCCTTCCCCGATCCTGCGGCGGGCGCGCGGGACCAGACCTTTCGCCTGATCGTGCGGCCCGATTTGTGGGGCCGCCAGGCGCGCCTCCGTTTCAGCAACGCCTTCGGCACCAAGCCCGTGACGTTCGACGGCGTTTGTGCCGGCCTGCAATTGGGCAGTGCGGCGCTGCTCCGCGGCTCCAATCGCCTGGTGACGTTTGGCGGCAAGATGTCCATCACCGTCCCACCCGGCACCTCGGTCTGGAGCGACGCGGTCACGCTGCCGTTCGCAGGGCAGCCCGACAACCTCGCCGGCCGCAAGCTCGCGGTGAGCTTTCACATCGCCGGTGAGAGCGGTCCGATGACCTGGCACGCCAAAGCGCTGACGACCTCTTACGTCACCGCACCCGGCGCAGGATCCAAAGGCACCTTGGAGGACGAGGCGGCCTTCCCCTACACGACCGCATCCTGGTTTTTCCTCGATGCGATCGAGATGACCGCGCCCACGGATGCTTTCGCCATCATGGCGTTCGGCGATTCCATTACCGACGGCACCGCGTCCACCATGAACGGCGACGACCGCTGGCCCAACGTGCTCTCGCGCCGCCTCAAGGCAATCCATGGCAACAAGGTCGCGGTGGTGAATGGCGGCATCGGCGGTAACCAGATCGCCGGACCGGCCGAGTACGGCGCAAGCAAACCATTCGCCGGCGGCCCCGCCTCGGGCCAGCGGCTCGACCGCGACGTGCTGACGCTCTCCGGCATCTCCAGCCTGATCTGGCTGGAAGGCATCAACGACTTCGGCAAGAACGGCAACGCCGAAAGCGACAAGGTGATCGCCGCCATGAAGGAAGGCGTCGCCCGGCTGCGCGCGAAATGGCCGAATGTCCGCGTGATCGGCGCCACCGTGACCACGGCATTGGGAAGTTCCAGCGCGGCGCATGGTTTCGCCGAACAGGACACCAAGCGAAAGGCGCTGAACGACTTCATCCGTACATCAGGCACATTCGACGGCGTGATCGATTTCGACAAGGCGACGCTCGATCCGCAATCGGGTGGCCTCAAGCCGGAGTTCGTGCCCGACAGCACGACGGGAGGCGCCGGCGACAAGCTGCATCCCAATCGCACGGGTTATCTGGCGATGGGGCAGGCGATCGACCTGGATTTGTTCAAACCGGTGCGCGCCAACCGGAGTGCGAAGTCGAAGCAGTGATGATGGATTTCGCTGCGGCTACCCATCCTACATTCACCGCGCAGCGCACGCCTTGAATACACACCATGTCGGAAAATCGCCCGAAAATTCGAAGAAATCTTCGAAATACTGGAGACCCAGATCGGATAAGCGACGGACAAATGAATCACTTGCCTCTTGTCCAAAGTGAGGGCCGAACGAAGCAATTTTATCGTTCGTGTCAAATGGCGTTGAGGCTTCGAGCGCCGTCAACAACTGCGCCAAAGTTACGCCCCGCTCGCCTAGCGAAGCGAGGCGTACAATGATGCCAAACTCATTGGTAACACCAATGCACTCCATTCTTTCCGTCCTCCACGCCTCTGACCAATTGTGCAAAAGATGTTCTTCACACCACCGGCTTGACGCCCGGCATCGCCGTGACGAGATCGCGGAACCTGGCGCCGCGGATTTCGAAATTGCGGTACTGGTCGAACGAGGCGCAGGCCGGCGACAGCAGGACTACGGGGTCAGTGAGGCCTGAGGCTTCGGCGTCGCGCGCGGCGCTGGCGACGGCAACATCGAGTGTCTGCGAAATCTCGTGCGGCACGCGGGTGCCGAGCGTGCCGGAAAACTCCTGCGCCGCTTCTCCGATCAGATAGGCTTTGCGGATGCGCGGGAAATATTCGGTGAGGCTGGTAATGCCGCCGAGTTTCGGCTTGCCGCCGGCGATCCAGAAGATGTCGCCAAAGGACGACAGCGCATGCGCCGCCGCGTCCGCATTGGTGCCCTTGGAATCGTTGACGAACAGCACATTGCCGCGGCGACCGACCTGCTCCATGCGGTGGGCGAGCCCGGGAAAGCTGCGCAGGCCGTTCTGCAGGATGTCGGTCGAGATCCCCATCGCCAGCGCGCAGGCCGCGGCGCACGCCGCATTCTGGGCGTTGTGCAGGCCGCGCAATGAACCGATGCCGCCGAGCTTTGCGATTTCGCTCCGCGCGCCGCCGGAAGCACGAACGATGGTTTCGCGCTCGACATAGACGCCGTCGGGCAGCGGGTTTTTCACGGAGATGCGCACCACGCGCTTGCCGGCCTGATCGAGCCGGTCGGCAATGTTGCGGCACCAGCCGTCGTCGACGCCGACGATGGAGGTGCCCTGCGGCTGCACGCCCGCGACCAGCCGCGCCTTCACCGCGGCGTAGTGCTCCAGCGTGCCGTGGCGATCGATATGATCTTCGCTGACATTGAGCAAGATGCCGACGGACGGATCGAGCGAAGGCGCCAGATCGATCTGATAGGACGACATCTCAATCACATGCACCCGCCCCATCCGCGGCGGCTCCAGCGACAGGATCGCGGTGCCGATGTTACCGCCCATCTGGGTGTCGTAGCCGGCAACCTTCATCAGATGCGCGATCAGCGCCGTGGTGGTGGATTTGCCGTTGGTGCCGGTGATGGCGACGAACGGCGCATCGGGTGCGTGACGCCTTCGTTCCCTGCAGAACAATTCGACGTCGCCGATCACCTCGACGCCGGCCTGCCGCGCCATCAGCACCGACCAATGCGGCGCCGGATGGGTCAGCGGCGCGCCGGGGGTCAGTATCAGCGCGGCGAAATTATCCCAGGGTATGCTGCGCAAATCGGCGGTGATGAAACCTTCTTGAGCCGCCTTGGCGACGTTATCGGCGCTGTCGTCGCCGGCAATCACCTCCGCGCCGCCCGCCTTCAGCGCGTGGCAGCTCGCGAGGCCGGAGCCGCCGAGCCCGAACACGGCGACCGTCTTGCCCGCGAAGGAAGTGACGGGGATCATGGGTTAGCCCGTCATTCCGGAAACCGCGCAGCGGTTATCCGGAATCTCGAGGTTCTCAGATGCGCAATTGCGCATCATAGTTCGCGCTTCGCGCGCCCCGGAACGACAGTGGTGGGATTGCAAGACCATCACCGCAGCTTCAGCGTGGAGAGGCCGGCCAGCGCCAGCATCACCGAGATGATCCAGAACCGGATCACGATCTGCGGTTCGGTCCAGCCCTTCTGCTCGAAATGATGATGCAGCGGCGCCATCCGGAACACGCGTTTGCCGGTCAGCTTGAACGACACCACCTGCACGATCACGGAAACCGCTTCCAGCACGAACAGGCCGCCGATCACGGCCAGCACGATCTCGTGTTTGACCGCGACCGCGGTCGCGCCCAGCATGCCGCCGAGCGCGAGCGAGCCGGTGTCGCCCATGAAGATCGAGGCCGGCGGCGCGTTGAACCACAGGAATCCCAGTCCGGCGCCGAGCACCGCGCCGCACAGCACCGCAAGCTCACCGGTGCCGGCGACGTATCTGATTTGCAGATAGTCGGAGAAGACAGCGTTGCCGGTCAGATAGGCGATCATGCCGAAACTGGCGGCGGCGATCATCACGGGGACGATCGCAAGACCGTCGAGACCGTCGGTCAGGTTGACCGCGTTGCCGGCGCCGACGATGACGAAGGCGCCGAAGATCACGAAGAACCAGCCGAAATTGAACACCATGTCCTTCAGGAAAGGGATCGCCAGCGACGTCGAGGTCACGTCGCGCCCGAGGCGCACCAGCGCGTAACAGGCGATCAGCGCGATCACGCCTTCGATGGCGAGACGAAACTTGCCGGCAAAACCGCTATGGGTCTGTTTCGTCACCTTCAGATAATCGTCATAGAAGCCGACGAAGCCGAAGCCGAGCGTCACCGCGAGCACGATCCAGACATAGGGATTGAGCGGGTTGGCCCACAGCAGCGTCGAGACGACGAGGCCGGACAGGATCATCAGCCCGCCCATCGTCGGCGTGCCCTTCTTGGCGATGATGTGCGAGGCCGGACCATCGGTGCGGATCGGCTGGCCCTTGCCCTGCCGAAGCCTTAAGTGATCGATGATCCATGGACCGAACAGGAACACGAACAGCGCGCCCGTCACCATCGCCCCGCCGGTGCGGAAGGTGATGTAGCGAAAGACGTTCAAGAGGCCACGCAAAAAGGAGAAAGCGGGGACGGTGTTGGAAAGCTCGATCAGCCAGTAAAACATTCAATATGCCCTATTGCGCGGCTTGCGCCGTCTTGCCGGGTAAGCGCATTGCAAGCGCGTTGACAATCGTTTTCATCCTAGAAACCAAGCAAATCCTGGTCACGATCGCGGCGGCACGTCAGCGAATCACCACGGAAATCACGGGTGGGTCAGCCCGGCCAGTTTACGCTTTTGCCTGTAAGGCGGCCAGCAGCTTGGGCACAAACTTGTTGACCCAGAACATCTTTTTGCTGCCCTTGACCACCACGACGTCACCGCTTTGCAACAATGCGGCGATTTTCTGCGGCTCCAGCGTGGCCGGGTCGTCGTGCCAGCCGAGGGCGCTGTTGGCCGGCAGCAGGTCGTAGAGATGGCGCATCAGCGGGCCGACACAATAGACGCCGTCGATGCCGGGCAGATCCCTGGCCAGCTTGACATGATAGGCGGGTGCGTCGGGGCCGAGTTCCAGCATGTCACCCATGATGGCGATACGCCGGCCTGACTTGACCGGCCGCGCCTTCAGGCTGTCGAGCGCCGCGACCATGCTGGCCGGATTGCCGTTGAAACTGTCGTCGATCACGGTGACGCCGGCGGCGGTCTGCTCCACCCCGCGCCCGGTCATGATGCCGACCTTGCCGAGCTCTTTGGCCAGCGCCGCTTCATCGAGGCTGGCGGCATGGATCGATGCCAGCGCGGCCAGCGCGTTCTGCAGCCGATGCGGCGCGCCCGGCGTCAGGTCGAACGCGACCTGTTTGCCGCCGACTTGCGCTGACACGTGCCAGCTTTCGCCGTGCGGGCTGTGTTTCAACTCATGCACTTCCGAACCATTGCCGAAGCGGACAAGCTTGCCGTTCCATTCCGGCGCTTCGACGCCGGTCGGCAGCACCAGCACGCCATTTTGCGGGAGGCCCTGCGCGATGCTCACCTTCTCGCGCCGGATCGCCTCCAGGCTGCCGAGCTTTTCCAGATGCACCGGCTGGACGTTGACCACCAGCGCCACGGTCGGCTGTGTCAGTTCGCTGAGCCGTGCGATTTCGCCGGTCTGGTTCATGCCCATTTCCACCACCCAGAGCGAAGCGCTCGGGCTGGCATTGCACAGCGTCAGTGGCACGCCCCAGAAATTGTTGAAACTGCTCGGGCTGGCATAGGCGGCAGGGTAAGCGGCGAGATATTCCTTGGTGCTGGTTTTGCCGGCGCTGCCGGTGAGGCCGATCACCGGGCCCTTGAATCGCGCCCGCGCCGCGCGCGCCAAACCCCAGAGACCGTCGATCAGCGTATCCTTGACGATCAGCTGCGGAACACTCACACCTTCGATCCTGTGCGGCACGATCATCGCCACCGCGCCGGCGGCTTCCGCCTTGTCGGCGAACTCCCAGCCGTCGCGCGCGCTGGCGAAACTCGAAATGAAGCCGCCGCTCGGCGTGCCGCTGAGCGCCACGAACAGGCATCCGGGTTTTACCAGCCGGCTGTCTTGCGTGACAAAATCGATCGCGGTGTCGGGAAATGTACCCGCAAGGCCCAGCGCCTTTGCAATCCCGGCAATCGTCCACAATGGCGCAGCGCTCATGCATTCCTCTCCGCCAGCGCGGCTGCCACCGCGTCGTGATCACTGAATGGTAATGTCTTGTCGCCGACGATCTGGCCGGTCTCGTGGCCCTTGCCCGCGATCAATAGCGCGTCGCCCGGCTGCAACGCCGCAATCCCGGCCTTGATGGCTTCCGCCCGGTCGCCGATATCAGCGGCGTCCCTGGCAGCGTCCAGAATGGCGGCGCGGATTTTTTGGGGATTCTCGCTGCGCGGATTGTCGTCGGTGACGATCACGCCGTCGGCGTTCTCGGCCGCGATCGCGCCCATCAGCGGACGCTTGCCGGCGTCACGGTCGCCGCCGCAACCGAACACCACGACCAGTTTTCGTTTCGCATAAGGCCGCAGCGCCTGCAGCGCTTTCGCCAGCGCGTCCGGCTTGTGCGCGTAGTCGACAAAGATCGGCGCGCCATTATGTTCGCCGACCTGTTCCAGCCGGCCCTTGGCGCCTTCGAGATGTTCGAGGCCGGCGAGCACCGCCGCGGCTTCGCTGCCGGTACCGATCGCCAGCCCCGCTGCGACCAGCGCATTCTCGATCTGGAATTCACCGACCAGCGGCAGCTTGATCATATGCCTGCGCCCGCGATGCTCGAGCGTCAGCTTCTGCGCAAAGCCATCGACGATTGCATCGACCAGACGGATTCCCTCGCCCGCACCATCAGCGTTGCGGCCGATGGCGATGATCCGCAGTTTCCGTTCCCGCGCGGCGTCGATCACCTGTTGCGAGCAATCATGATCGGCCGAGATCACAGCGGCTCCATCGGCCACGACGAGATCGCGGAACAGCCGCAGCTTGGCGCCGAGGTAATGCGCGACGTCGGGATGATAATCCATGTGGTCGCGCGTCAAATTGGTAAAGCCGCCGGCGGCGATGCGCACGCCGTCGAGCCTGTATTGGTCGAGCCCGTGCGACGAGGCTTCAAAGGCAAGATGGGTAACGCCATCGCCGGCGATCTCGTCGAGCTGGCGATGCAGCGCGATCGGGTCCGGCGTCGTCAGCGAGCCGTAGACGGTGCGCTTCGGCGAAACGAGACCAATGGTGCCGATGCTGGCGGAGGCATGGCCGAGCCGCTGCCAGATCTGGCGGGTGAACGCCGCGACCGAGGTTTTTCCACTCGTGCCGGTGACGGCTGCGATCGTCTGCGGTTGCTTCGGATAGAATCTTGCCGCCGCCAGCGCCAGCGCACGGCGCGGATTTGGCGTGGTGACAAACGGCACGCGATCGCTTGTGGCGTGTTCGCCCGCGATCGCGACCGCGCCTGCGGCGATGGCTGAATCAACAAAGCGCGAACCATCGGCCTTGCTGCCGGCGAGCGCGAAGAACAGATCGCCCGGCTTCACAGCGCGGCTGTCCAGCGCCAGGCCCTTCACGTCGATCGCATCTGCCTGCGGCTCGATCGCGGCATCACTGCTGAAGAGGTCGCGAAGTCTCATGGTCTTCCAGTCCGGCGCTAGCTCGGGGCTGCGTGATCTTACGCCTTACTGGGTTGTCTTCGATGCCGCAAGAATGAGGCGATCCGACGTCGGCAGATCGAAGCGCGGTTCGACGCCCAAAAGCGGCCCGATTCGGGCGATCACCTTGCCGCCGGTCGGCACCGTGTTCCAGCCCGAGGTGATGAAACCATGGGTTTCCGGCAGCGCCTTGGGCTCGTCCAGCATGATCAGCAGCTGATATTGCGGGTTGTCGGCCGGGAAGATTGCGGTGAAGGAATTGAGCACCTGCTTCTTGGAATAGCGGCCATTGACCACTTTTTCCGAGGTGCCGGTCTTGCCGCCGATGTAATAGCCCTTCACGTCGGCCTTCTTGGCGGTTCCGATCTCGGCGTTCAGCCGCATCAGATACCGCATCTTGTCCGACGTTTCGGTCTTGAGCACCTTCTTGCCGATCGCCCTGGCTTCTTCCTCCGAACGCTTGAGGAAGGTCGGCGGGATAAGATAGCCGCCGTTGACGACCGCGTTGATGCCCATCACGGCCTGCAGCGGCGCCACCGCCATGCCGTGGCCGAAGGCAATGGTGATGGTGTTCAGTTCACCCCAGCGCTTCGGCACGATCGGCGACGTGCTTTCCGGCAGTTCGGTGCGCAGCCGGTCCAACTGGCCGAGCTTTTTCAGGAACGCCTTGTGCGCCTCGACGCCCTGCCCCAGCGCGATCTTGGCCGCGCCGACGTTCGAGGAAAACGTGAATACTTCCGACAGCGTGATCGAGCGGCCGACGGGATGCGTATCGTGGATGGTGAACTTGCCGTATTTCATCGCACCCCGCCCGTCGTAGAGCGTGTTGAGGTTGGCCTTGCCGGAATCCAGCGCCATCGCCAGCGTCAGCGCCTTGAAGGTCGAGCCCATCTCGAACACGCCGGTGGTCAGGCGGTTGATGCGGTCGGGGTCGTGCGCCTCTTTCGGGTTGTTCGGGTCGAAATCCGGCAACGACACCAGCGCGACGATCTCGCCGGTCCTGACGTTGGAGACGAGGCCGGAGGCGGCCTTGGCCTTGTACTTCTCTTTCGCTTTCATCAGTTCGTCGCGCAGCGCGTGCTCGACGCGCAGATCGATCGACAGCTCCACCGGCCGCTGCAGCCGATCGGTGGCAAAGCCGGCGCGATGCAGATCGGCCAATCCGTTATTGTCGAGCCACTTCTCCATCCCGGCGATGCCCTGATTGTCGATATTGACCAGACCGATCAGATGGGCGACCGATGCACCGGTCGGATAGACGCGCTTGTTCTCGCGCAGGAAGCCGATGCCGGGAATGCCGAGGCGATGAATCGCCTGCTGCTGCTTCGACGTGATCTCGCGCTTCAGCCACACAAAGCCCTTGCGCGACGACAACCGCTCGCGCACCTCGGTCGTGTCGAGATCGGGCAATGTCGCGGTCAGAAGCTCGATCGCCTCGTCCTTGTCGATGATGCGGCGCGGTTCGCCGAACAGGCTCGGCGACTTGACGTCGGTCGCCAATATCTCGCCGTTGCGATCGACGATGTCGGGCCGCGCGGTCGCGATCGCGTCCCGCGAGCCGGTGCGGGCCGAGCTGTGGCTGTCGGCGCCGATCGCAAACATGACGAGGCGTCCGGCAATGATGGCGTACACCAATGCGAACGCCAGCACCGCAAATCCGACGCGGGCCCGCGCCTTCGCCGCGCGATCGACATTGCGCCCGTAGAGCAGGCTGCGGATCAACCGCTGCCGCCAGGGCTCGGCAGGCTTTGCAGGTCGGGTGGTGGCAAGCGCCTGATCGGTCATCGCTGATCTCCCGGCGCGGGCACCGAGCCGGTCACGGTCGGCGCATCGGTGGCAGCCTCGATGGTATTGATCATCGCGCCGATCGGATCGGGCGCGCCCGGCTTCGCAAAGCTGGGCGGCCGTTCCGGCAGGTTCTTCAACTGGTCATATTGCGTCGCGACCAGCGACTTCAGCGGAAGGTGGCGGTCGGCAAGGCCCTGCAGCCGCAGCGGCGCGTCGAGCTTGGCCCATTCGGCGCGGAGCCCAGCAATGGCGTCGCGCTGCTCGCGGATTTCCGCGTTCAGCCGCAGCACGCGCTCGGTGCGCGAGGTCGATTCCATCTTGATCCGGTAAACATAGGAGGCGGCGAACACCAGCATGCCGATCACGAGGAGGTGGATGATCCGCATGATCAGCCTCCCCTCATGACGCTGTCGATGGTCGGCCACGCCGGCAGTGCGTCTGCGGCATGCGCCGGCGCCGCGGTCCGCTCGGCGGCGCGCAGTTTGGCGGACCGTGCACGCGGATTGGCCGATATCTCCGCCTCATTCGGCGTGACCGGACGCTTGGTCAGAATCTGGAAACTCGGAACGGCCTGCGCGACCTCAGGCAAATGCCGCGATCCGCCGCCGGACTTGCCGCGCTGGTTAAGGAAATCCTTGACGATGCGGTCTTCCAGCGAATGAAACGACACCACGACCAGCCGGCCGCCCGGCTTCAACACGCGTTCCGCCGCCGACAGCGCCAGATGCAGCTCGTCCAGTTCCGCGTTGACGAAAATCCGTAAGCCCTGGAACGTCCGCGTCGCCGGATGAATTTCGTTCGGCTTGGAGCGGACCACCTTGCCGACGATGTCGGCGAGCGCCTTCGTGGTCGTGATCGGCGCTTCCTTGCGGGCGGCGACGATGGCGCGCGCGACGCCGCGGGAGTGACGCTCCTCGCCGAAGATGTAGATGATGTTGGCGAGATCGGCTTCGGAGGCTTTCGCGACCACGTCCGCCGCGGTCGGGCCATCATGCCCCATCCGCATGTCGAGCGGGCCACCGAGCCGGAACGAGAAGCCGCGCTCGGCCTGGTCGAGCTGCATCGAGGAGACGCCGACGTCCATCACGGCGCCGTCGACGGCATCAATGCCCTGCGCGGTACAAACCTCGGCGAGATTGGAAAACCGGTCCTCGACCAGGGTCAGCCGGCCATCGGCCTGGTCGACCAGATCGAACCCGCCAGTAATCGCCGACCGGTCGCGGTCGATACCGATCACCCGGGTTCCAGCGGTTTGCAGGATCATGCGGCTGTAGCCGCCGGCGCCGAAGGTGGCATCGACATAGATGCCGCCGTCGCGGGGGCCAAGCATCTCGACCGCCTCGCGGCCGAGAACGGAGATATGGCGGGAGGCAGCCGGGGTCATTCGCCGGCCTTCAGCGTATTCCAACGTGCACAACTGAAACTGGACGCCAACCGGCCCATTGCGCCTCAAATCCCTGCGCTTTGCCGGGCTGTTCCGGCCAAAAACCCGCTGCGAGGCGCGACTGCTGTCATCAACCCCAGCCCGCAACCCCTGTTTTCCGGACGGAATTTGCTGGGCTGCCATGGCTTTTCGAGCGTGAAAGAGGGCCTCGGCCGTCCCCAAAACCGGTTCGGCTCTTCATCACTTAGTAACGGCACTTAGCGTTAAGAAAGCGTTGATGATCGGCCGCAGCTTTTACGCGCTTTTTTACTACTGCAGGCCGGTGATGTCCCGGCTCACTGGCCCAGCCAGTAACGGCTCACCTCGTGAAGGCAGTGATGCCCGGCTCACCTGGCGCAGACAGTGATGCCCGCCGCACACACTCGGTCAAAATACGAAACCGGGCGCGGCTGCCGGATTGCGCGGATGACTTGGTAAAGGAATAGTAAACATCGATATTTTGTAAAATTTGCGGGTTGTCGTTCTCCTGCCCGGTTTGAGCTCATATAATGACTGCTGGTTCGTTCACGTCCGCTGGTATTGATTCGAAGCGTCAACGCGCCCTTCCCGTTCCCAGGGCTAACGCGGACATGAAGACTTTTACCCCGGATTCCTCGATTGCCTCCGACGTGATTCCGTCGGCGAACTATGGCGACCGCAACAAGGGCCGCCTGCCCGACATGATCCTGCTGCACTACACCGGCATGCCGGATGTGGAAGGCGCGATCGCCCAGCTCTGCACGGCCGGAACCGACGTATCGGCACATTACATCGTGCTGGAAGACGGCCGCATCGTGCAATCCGTGCCCGAGAGCAAGCGCGCCTGGCATGCCGGCGTGTCGTTCTGGGCCGGCGAAGAAGACATCAACTCCTGCTCGATCGGGGTCGAGATCATCAATCGCGGTCACGACTGGGGCTATCCGGATTTCCCGCTGCGCCAGGTCGCCGCCGTGATCGCGCTGTGCCGCGGCATCATGCTCCGCCGCAACGTGCCGCCGCATCGCGTGCTCGCGCATTCCGACGTCGCGCCTGCGCGCAAAAAGGATCCCGGCGAGAAATTCCCGTGGCATTCGCTGGCCAATTCCGGCGTCGGCCATTGGGTGCAACCGGCGCCGATCGTGCGCGGCGAATCGCTCAAGCTCGGCAGCATCAGCGACGATGTCGCTGGCCTGCAGACTGCCCTGGCGCGCTACGGCTACCAAGTGCCGAACCACGGCAAGTACGACGGCCCGACCATGGAAGTGGTCACCGCGTTCCAGCGCCACTTCCGCCCGGCCCGCGTCGACGGCATTGCCGATCATTCGACCATGAGCACGCTGCACGCGCTGCTGGCCACTTTGCCGGCCGATGCGACGCCGACGCAGGTCGCGGCGCAGTAGATTAAGCGAGAGCATTCGACCGTCATTGCCTGCGACAAACGCGAAGCGTTTGCGCAAAGGAGCGAAGCGACGAAGCAATCCATGCTTCGGCTTGGCGAGCTATGGATTGCTTCGCTGCGCTCGCAATGACGGCTAGAGTTCGTCGAGCTCCGCCATCCGCCTCGCATAAAGCCGCCGCAACGGCTCCAGTTGCGTCGCAGATGTGGCTGCCTGATAGGCTTCCCGCGCCGCATCGCGCCGGCCGAGGCGGCGGAGCAGATCGGCGCGGACGGCCGGCAGCAACTCATACCCTTTCAACCCCCCACGCGCCTCCAGCGCATCGATCAGGTCGAGTGCCCGCGCCGGCCCATCGACCATCGACACCGCGGCGGCGTGATTGAGTTCGATCACCGGCGACGGGCTGATCCGCAGCAGCACCTCATAGAGGCCGGCGATCTGCGGCCAATCGGTGTCGTTATAATTCGGCGCACGCGCGTGCAGCGCTGCGATCGCGGCCTGCACCGCATAGGATTGCGGCCGCCCCGGCATCCGCAACGCCTCTTCCACCAGCTTCAAGCCTTCCGCGATCTGGGCCTGATCCCACAGTGAACGGTCCTGCTCTTCCAGCAGCACGATGTCGCCGCCGGCGGTCTCGCGGCCGGCGCGCCGGGAATCATGCAACAACATCAGCGCCAGCAATCCCTTGATCTCGCCGCGGCCGGGCATCAGCGCGTCGAGCAGCCGCGTCAGTCGGATCGCTTCGCGCGCCAGATCAGGCCGCATCAGATCGTCGCCCGAGGTCGCGACATAGCCTTCGGTGAAGACCAGATAGATCACCGCGAGCACGCCGCGCAGGCGCGGCTCCAGTGCTTCGCGTTCCGGTACTTCGTAGGCGATGCCGGCGAGTCGGATTTTTTGTTTCGCGCGCACCAGCCGCTGCGCCATCGCGTCTTCGCTCGCGAGGAACGCCCGCGCCACCTGCGCTGTCGAGAGTCCGCACACGGTGCGCAGCGTCAGCGCCACCTGCACTTCCGCCGCAAAGGACGGATGGCAGCAGGTGAAGATCAGCCGCAGCATGTCGTCGTCGAGCACGTTGTCGGCAGCCTCGTCAGGCGCCGACGCATTCAGCAGGATTTCGCGCGTCAGCTCCTGCTGCTTGCCGCGAAACGCGACGTTGCGGCGGACGCGATCGATCGCTTTGTTGCGCCCGACATTGACCAGCCATGCGCGCGGATTGGATGGCAGATTGGCGGTGGACCAGCGCTCCAGCGCCACCGCGAACGCGTCCTGCAGGGCATCCTCGGCGAGATCAAAATCGCCGACGAGGCGGATCAGGGTCGCCAACACCCTGCCCGCCTCGTCGCGGAAGATTTTTTCGGTCTCAACCGGGGTCATGGCGCCCTACATCGTCATTCCGAGGCGTCCGAAGGACGAACCCGGAATCTCGAGATTCTCCGATGTGCAATTGCACATCGTAGTTCGCTTCGCGCCCCGGAATGACGGCTTCGCCGCTCAATCATAAACCATGACCGGCCGCACCTCGATCGAACCTGTCTTGGCGCCGGGAATGCGCGCGGCGATGGCCAGCGCGGTGTCGAGATCCTTGGCCTCGACCAGATAATAGCCGCCGAGCTGCTCGCGCGTTTCCGCGAACGGACCGTCGGTCGTCAGGGTCTTGCCGTCGCGAACGCGCACGGTGGTTGCGGTCGTTGACGGCTGCAGGCCGTCGCCGGCCTTGAAATGGCCGCTCTGAACGATGGACTGGGTGAACGCGCCGTAGTCCGTCATCATTTGCTGGCGCCCAGCGGCGTCCATTTTGCCAAGCTCGGCTTCGCTCCGATAGATCATCAACAGATACTGCATCGCTCTACTCCTCTTGATCGGCTGGATCGCCGACACCCAGTCGAATGGGCCGGACGCGAAACGACATCTTCAGGATAGTTTATTTTGCTCCGTTTCGTGGCTTGACGCCACGCCGCCCAGCCGCCATGCGTAAGGGGTCAGTCGGCCGGACGGCCGCTCCCGCTACGGTCGAAAGGCTGCGGGAGAGGAAAGTCCGGGCTCCATCGACATACGGTGCCGGATAACGTCCGGCGGGGGCGACCCCAGGGAAAGTGCCACAGAGAACGAACCGCCTTCTCCTTGGGAGAGGGCAAGGGTGAAAAGGTGCGGTAAGAGCGCACCGCGGGTCCGGCAACGGAACCGGCATGGCAAACCACACCGGGAGCAAAACCGAATAGGGACGGCAACGCGGGCAGTTCGCGAAAGCGAAAACGCCGCAGGGCGATGTCAGGCTCGCCGTCCGGGTAGGTTGCTCGAGGCCATGTGCAAACATGGTCCCAGAGGAATGGCCGTCACGTATCACTCGCGAAAGTGAGTGGTGCCCTACAAAACCCGGCTTACAGGCTGGCTGATGTTTCTAAAATGAGGGGTTCGGCGTAACGCGCCGGACCCCTCGCCATTTTTCGCACCGATGCGCGCGCGTGCTCGGGAAGTTCAGTCGCGCGCCGCCTCCTCGATCGCCTGCGCGAGCCGCGCCGGATTGCTGAAGAACATCTCATGGCTGCCGTCGCACTCGACGAGGCGAAACAGGCCGAGGCGCTCCGACAACCGTGGATGCCACGGCAGGCTGTGCGGCAAGGCGATATCCTGGCGGCAGTTGACGTAGGATTTGCCGACCGGCAGCTCCGCCAGCGGACGCTTCAGCGCGATCTTATCGGTGAATGTCTTGTAGGGATGCGGGTTGAGTTTGGCGAACGCAGACTTTGCCAGATCGAGGTCGGCGTCGTTGATGAAGGCATCGCGCCAGATTTCAAACGGCAGCATGACGGCGTTCTTGTTGGCGGCGGCCACCGCATCGAACAGCCCGACATAATGCGGCGGCACCATGTCGTTGAGACACTGCCCGTCCAGCGGGACGAAGGCATTGACATAGATGAGACGCTTGATGCGATCCGTCAGCCGATCGGCAACGCCTGAAATCAGCATTCCCCCATAGCTGTGGCCCACCAGCCAGATATCCCGCAGATCGTTCTTTTCGATGTAGGCGGCAACCGACGCGATCGCCTGTTCCAGCCCGATCTTGTCGCGATCGTCGCCCGCGTTGTTGCCGGCAACCGTCGGGCAATGCACGGCATGGCCGTACTTGCGCAAGTGTCCGGCGACGGCATCCATTTCGGCACCGGTGTGCCACGCGCCGTGCACAAGAACGTAAAGGCCTGCCATTTCCGTCTCCCCCGTTTATGGAAGTGGATTTGATAGGCCCGACAGATTATGCCGGATGGCCGGACTAAGCCACCATCATCGCCGATTTACGCCAGGGACTTTGCCAGAACGGGTCAGCGCTGTCGCCTGAATGCGGCCGGTGTCATGCCGAAATATCTGCGGCATTGGCGAATGAAATGGGACGGATCGGACAGGCCGACGCGCAATCCTATCCCGCCGACACCGATGTGATCGAACCGCGCTTCACTCAGCATCCTGCGCGCGACCGCCATCCTGCAGTCGTTCAGCATGCCGCTAAACGTCAGGCCTGACTTGTTGAGGCAGCGATGCACCGTCCGCTCCGAAACACGCAGATGCTCCGCGACGGAAGCGGCCGTCAACCCCGGTTCGGCGTAGAGCAACCGGATGGCGCGGCCGATCTGATCCAGCAGGTTGCCCGCCTCGCGCCGCTCCGACGGCGTGGCTGGAATCTCGCTGCCCGCCGCCAGCGCCAGCAGCCCGCCGAGCTGGTCGGTGAGAACCTGCGCGGGCAGCGGCAGACTGACCGCCAGATGCGGCGACAGCTGGCATGCAAAGGCGCTGAGCGCCGCGCCCCAGCCGGTGCGCCCGTCGATCCGCTGCCCGGCCCGCCGTTCGGGATCGACGAGCCACGATTCAACCCAGGGGATCGGCAGTTCCAGCGACAGCGTATTGGAAGTCACCGGAAAGTTGAATTCATAGCAGCGCCGGGAGTCCAGCAGCACGAGATCGTACGGCTGCAAGATCGACCGATGGCCATTTTGCATGACCGTCCAGTCGTTGTCGGTCTTGCATAGAAGGTAGTAGTAGTTCGACGCACTGCGTGCGAGGCTGGCTTTCCTGCGGTAGACGTGCTGCGCCGAGCCCTCGACGCGATTGACGCCGATGGTGTCGAGTTGCCCGCGCTGAACCGAGCAGTCGAAGCCCGACCTGACCGGCGTCGTGACGTCCATCTCGAGAAAGCATTCGCAGACGGCGCCGATCCAGTAGTCCAGCCGCCGCTCCGGTTCGACCACACTGGTCGACCACTTCTCGATGACTGCCGTCGCCCTGGCTGCCATGGCTCTGACCTCCCGTTATTTCACGCCACGATCTTCTCCAACAGCGCCATCAACGCTTCCGGCGCGGTGACGTTCGGCGCGTGGCTGGCATCGATCTCGAAATAGCGCCAGCCCGCCTCGTTCCTGGTTCGCCTCGCAAACGGACCGAACGTGTCGGCCGGCGGGAAGCGGGTGGCGTAGATGTAACTGCGTGGCAGCGTCAGTGTGCCGCCTTGCAGCTTGAGCCTGGTCTCGAAGCATTTGACCGGCATTGGAACGCGGCGCGCAGCCAGCCATTCGACGTCTTCAGCCGCGGTGTCCGGCGGCGACGTCATCGGTGGAATGCGCCAGCCATCCCCCTTCTTCGCGCCATCCAGCATCGGCTGCCGGCCCGGTTCGTTGATGTCGAACAGCGACTGTCCATCCTCCGGCACGAAGGCGTCGACGTAGATCAGCTGCGTAACGCGATCCCTGGCGCGATCGGCCACGCCGGTCGCGACCATGCCGCCATAGCTGTGGCCGACCAGAACGATGTCGCGCAGATCCTCATATTTGATGACGTTGAGCATGTCCTCGATATGGGTTTCGAGATCGATCGAGGGGTTTGCCAGATGCGCGCGTTCGCCAAGCCCGGTATAGCTCGGCGTCACCAGCCGATGCCCGGCGGCGCGCATCAGCGGGTGCATCTTCTTCCACGCCCAGCCCGCCGACCACGCGCCGTGACAGACAAGGAAGGTCTTTGCGGAGGTTGAGCTCATCGGGGGCGTTTCCATGAAGTTATTGTTGAAGGCTTGAATTGCGATAGTACCCGCTGGCGGCGTCGTGTAAATGTCGCGCTCAATTCAACGACGTCATTCCGGGATGGTGCGTTAGCACCAAACCCGGAATCTCGAGATTCCGGGTTCGCTTCGCGCCCTCAGATGCGCTATTGCGCATCGGAGAATGACGAAGGAATGAATAGTTGGAAACGTCCACCTACGCGCTGTTGCTTTTTGGCGCGCTTGCCGGCGGCTTCGTCTCCGGCCTTGCCGGTTTCGGAACGGCGCTGATGGCGCTGGGGATCTGGCTCTATGTGCTGCCGCCGTCGCTGGCCGTCCCCTTGGTGCTGATCTGCTCGGTCAGCTCGCAGATCTCGACGCTGCCGACGATGTGGAAGGTTCTCGACTTCAAACTGGCCGCGCCGTTCGTCATCGGCGGGCTCGCCGGCATGCCGATCGGTGCGCTGCTGGTCGCGCAGGCGGAGCCGCAAATATTCAAATTGAGCGTGGGCGTGATGCTGCTGGTGTTTCCGGCCGCGCTGTTCTTCGTTCGCAAGCCGATGGCGTTAGCCTTCGGCGGCAAGCCGGCGGACGCGGCCGTTGGATTTGCCGGGGGCATCCTGGGCGGCCTCGCCGGGCTGTCCGGCCCGCTGCCGACCCTGTGGGCCAGCGTGCGCGGCTGGACCAAGGATCAGCGCCGCGGCGTATTCCAGATATTCAACGGCACCGTGCTCGGCGCCGCCTTGCTGCTGCAGATCGCCAATGGCTTCGTCAAGACGGAAGTGTTCTGGCTCGCGCTGCTGGCGCTGCCGGGCACGCTGATCGGCGCACGGATCGGCGCGCGCGTTTATCAGGCGCTCAGCGATCGCAATTTCTACGACATCGTACTCGGCCTGCTGTTTGTGTCCGGACTCGCACTGGTGTGGAGCGGCATTGCTCCGAGTTAGCAGCGCATGGCGGCCATGTGCTCCGAGTAGATTGCTGTACGCTGATCCGTAAAACAGTTATCCAGTCGCATCATGACCCCTCCAACTTTTTCACGCACAAGTCTCGGTCTGTTGCTGGGTTTTATCGGCGTGCTGATCTTCGGCGGCACGCTGCCGGCGACGCGGATCGCGGTGTCGGCAATTGATCCGATTGCTCTGACCTCGCTGCGCACCCTGATCGCCGGCCTGTGCTCGCTGATCCTGCTGGTCGTGCTGCGCCGCCCGCTACCGCCGCGCGCGCTGTGGCCGCAACTCGTCATCACGATGATCTGCGTCGCCATCCTCTTCCCGTTCCTGATGTCGGTGGGGGTGCAGACCGTCGATGCCTCGCATGGCGGCGTGGTGTTCGGGATCATGCCGATCGCGACCGCCCTGGTCGCGGTCATGATCACCCATGAGCGGCCGCGGCCACTGTTCTGGATCGCCTCGTTCGCGGGCGCCGCATTGGTGATTGCCTTTGCGCTGCGGCAAGGCGGCGGTGAACTGTCGGGCGGCGACCTGTTCCTGCTTGCGGCGGTCGTCGTGTCCGGCATCGGCTACGCCTTCTCCGGCCGGCTCACCGCGCAGATGCCGGGCTGGGAAGTCATCAGCTGGGTGCTGGTGATCGCACTGCCGCTCTCGATCCCGGCCGCCGCGCTGACGATGCCGGCTGATCTCACCCACATCCCCCTAAAACCGTGGCTGGGGCTGCTCTATGTCGCGCTGTTCTCGCAATGGATCGGCTTCTTTGCCTGGAACGCCGGCATGGCGATGGGCGGCATCGCGCGGGTGTCGCAGGTGCAATTGCTGCAGCCCTTCGTCGTGTTTGCACTCGCGGCGATTTTCAACGACGAGACCATCACGCCGCAGATCGTGCTGTTCACCGCCGGCGTGGTCGCAACCGTCGCGATCTCGACGCGCACGCGCGGGCGCAAAGCGCCCGATCGTTCGGAGCTGGCGTCAGTTCCGGGGATCACTCCGCCGGCAACGCCGACTTGAGCGGCGTCAGGCGTTTCCTGAACTCCAGATGCAGCAACCACAAACTCAATGCGGCTTGCAGCGTCGTTGTCAGGTTCGATATGTACCACGCGTACTCAATGCGAAACCCCGGCCTTGCAGACAGCCAGAGTACCGGCAAGGCGTAGGTGACCAGACGTACGCCGGAACTCAGCAGCACCGGTTTGGTGTTGCCCAGTCCCTGGAACATGCTGGAGCACACGAAGTTCAATCCCTGTGCGACGAGATTGAGCGAGACCAATTGCAGGAACACGACGGCGACCGCTATCGTCTGCGCGTCGCTCGCGAAGCCGCCGAGCAGCAGCCCGGGCCAGCATTGCGCCAGGATCGTGAAAACGATCATCACGATCGTGGCGATCACCGCCGCCTTGGCGAAGGTTTCCTTCACGCGTGCGGCGTTGCCGGCGCCAAAATTCTGCCCGGCGATCGGTCCGGCGGCGAGCGCTATGGCCAGCGCCGGCATCTGGATCAGGCCGAGCACGCGCGTGCCGATGCCGAAGCCGGCCTGCGCCGCCGCCCCGAAATCGCGCAAGGCGTAATAGATGACGCCCATCCAGATGAAGATGATCGCGAACTCGCCGCCGGCCGGCAGGCCGACATTGAGGATGCGCTGCCAGTGCCGGGCCTGCGGCCGCAGCTGCGCGCGATCGACGCCGACATAGCGCTCCAGCCTGCGGAAATACATCCACAGCATCAACACGGCGAACAGCATCGCAATCGAGCTCGCAAGTCCGGCGCCCGCGACGCCAAACGGGCGGCCGGTTCCCCAGCCCGAGATGAGGACCGGCGCCAGCGCGATATTGATCATCACCACTGATATTTGCACGATCATGATCGGCCGCACGATGCCCGTGCCGCGCAGCGCGGCCCCCATCACCTGCGTGACGAACTGCAGCACCAACGCCGGAACGAACCAGAGCAGATATGTCGTGCCCGCAGCGACGGTGGCCTCGTCGGCGGCCACCGTCCGCATGTAACCGCCGGCGAACACAGATACTGCAACCCAGGTCAGCAATCCGCACACGACCGCCAGGCCGAGCGACTGATTGTACACCAGATTGGCGTCGGCCCGGTCCTTGCGGCCGACGGCCTGCGAAATGAGCGCGCCGGTGCCGACGCCGAGCACCTGCATCAGCCCGTTGATGAGGAATGCCAGATTGCCCGCCGCCGCCACGCCCGCGACGGCGGCATCACCAAGCCCCGCCACGAAATACAGATCGACGAGCTGGCAAATCATGATCGTGATCATGCCGGCGACGATCGGCGGCGCCATGCTCAGGATGTGGCTCACGATGGAGCCCTGCGTAAGGTCTTTCATTTCAAATCCGCCCCTGGAGCCTTTTCCGTTCCGATTGAATCGGAACGGGGCTCCATTTTTTGTATTGACGCGTTTTTCTTTACGCGAACCGGTATCGCCTTCGCTTGAAACGCTCTGACGCGCGGTCTCCAAGGACCGCGCGCCGCAATGCCATTTTACTCCGCCGCCGTAATGCGGCCGAACTCCGTCGCCTGCCGCTCGAACAGCCCGCGATAGATGCCCCCCGCGCGCGCCGTCAGCATCGCGTGGGTGCCCTGCTCGACGATCTCGCCGCGATCGAACACCAGGATCCGGTCGAGGCTGCGCACCGTCGACAGCCGGTGCGCGATCACAATCGAGGTGCGGCCTTTCATCAGCCGCTCCATCGCCTGCTGGATCAGGCCTTCGGACTCCGAGTCGAGGCTGGAAGTCGCCTCGTCCAGGATCAGCACCGGCGCATCCGCCAGGAACGCCCGCGCCAGCGCGACGCGCTGCCGTTCGCCGCCCGACAGCTTGACGCCGCGTTCACCGACCAGCGTGCCGTAACCCTTCGGCAGCCGCAGGATGAACTCATGCGCGTTCGCCAGCCGCGCCGCCTGCTCGACCGCCGCCATGCTGGCGCCGGGCCTGCCATAGGCGATGTTCTCGGCCAATGATCGATGAAACAGGATCGGCTCCTGCTGCACGATCGCGATCTGGCTGCGCAGCGAATGCTGCGTCGCCTTGGCGATGTCCTGACCGTCGATCAGGATCCTGCCGCCGCCGATGTCGTGGAGCCGCTGCACCAGCTTGACGAATGTCGTCTTGCCCGAGCCGGAACGGCCGACCAGACCGACACGCTCGCCGGCGCGGATGTCCACCGACAGGCCGTCATACAAGGGATCGCGATGTCCGCCGTAATGGAACGTCACGGCGTCGAACACGATGCGGCCGCCCTGGATGTCGATCGGCCTGGCGTCGGGCGCATCCGCTATGCCGATCGGCTCGGCGTGGATCGCGACCAGCTCCTCCATGTCGTTCACCGAACGCTGCAGATTGTTGATGTGCATGCCGACATCACGCAGGTAGGCATGGATGATGTAGTAGCTGGTCAAGACATAGGTGACGTCGCCCGGCGTGGCGCGGCCCGCGATCCACAGCAGGATCGCGCCGCCGATCACGGACGTGCGAAAGCACAGCAGCACCGCGAGCTGCGCCGTCGAGGTGTAGTTGTAGCGTATCCAGGTCCGCCGCACCCGCGTGCGCCAGCGGCCGATCACGCCGGCCAGCCGCCCGTCCTCGCGCGCTTCCGCGCCAAAGGATTTCACCACCGCGTTGCAGGTCAGGGCATCCGCCAGCGTGCCGCCGACCTTGGTGTCCCAGGCGTTGGAGACGCGCGCGGCAGGGGCGATGTAATTCATCGAAAACGCGATCGTCATCGCGACATAGATCACCGTGCCGACCGCGATGACCGCGCCGAGCGAGGGCCAGTGCAGCCCGAGCAGGATCATCGAGCCCAACAGCACCGTCAGCGACGGCGCCAGCGCCATCAGGATGGTGTCGTTGAGCAGGTCGAGCGCCCACATGCCGCGCGTGATCTTGCGCACGGTCGAGCCGGCAAATGAGTTGGCGTGCCAATCGGTCGAGAAGCGCTGCACCCGCATGAAGGCGTCGCGCGACACGTCGGACATGATCTTCAGCGTGAACGGCACGATCGCCTGCAGGCCGATCAGCCGCAGCACCATCGACAGCGCGCCCAGCGCCACGATGCCGCCAAAGGCGATCATCGCCGCGCGGCGCGCAGCCGGATCAGACGCGCCTTGGGTCAGCGCATCGACCAGATGGCCGGAGAACAGCGGCATGAACAGGTCGGCTGCGGTCGCGCCCAGCAAACCGCCGGCAACAACGCTGGCGCGGGCGGGCTGTTCGAGCCAGTGCCGGAACACGAACGGGATCACCACGCGTATCGCCGCGGGACGCTTGCTGGTTTGAACGGTCATGGCCTCATCCGGCACCGCGTTCTGCGCACGCCGGCTCCATTTGAAGGACGCAAGGGACGGCACAGGACCGAACGCAAGCGTCGTTGAAAAAATCGGTAACTCGTTGGGAAGCTTGGGATGATCGGGACGTCAGGCCCGGTCAGCGCTGGCGAAATTGGGCCTCAAAGGCCCGGTACGGCGCCCAGCATAGGCATCGAACGCGAGCGGGCGGTCTGCGAATAAGACGAAATCATGCAAATCCTCCCCGGTTCGAGCGACAATGCGCACGCTTATAAATGCATCACGGGTGATTTGCAATATGACAACCGCGTGAGCGCGCGAAATCAATCAACGCTAAGTTCAGTGCCCTGGGCCGCCGCCCGCCTGCCACGCCGGCGGCTTGTTCAGCAGCACGACCAGAAGGCTGAGGCCGACATAGAACACGGCCAGCATGAAGAAGGCGTCGCCGAACCCCATCACCACCGCCTGGCGGTGGACGATCTGCGATAATTGCTTCATCGCCATCCGCGCGGCGTCGCCCATGCCCTGCATGCGCTGGGTAAACATGTTGAGCGTCTCCACCGCGGTGGCGTTGCCCCAATTGACGCGTTCGTGCAGCCGCGAGATGTGCAGATCGGTGCGCTCGTTCAGCACCTGGTTGATCAGCGCGAGCCCCACCGCGCCGCCGAGATTGCGCGTCAGGTTGAACAGGCCGGAGGCGTTCTTGACCCGCTCCGGCGCCAGCGTGCCGAGCGCGATGGTGTTGGTCGGCACCATCGCGAACATCATGCCGACGCCGCGCAGGATTTGCGGGACCAGCAGTTCATAGAAATCATATTCGCGGGTGATCCAGGTCATCAAATAGGAGCCGAGCGCGAAGCTGCAAAGCCCGAAGGCGATGAGGTAACGCATGTCGACCTTGGTCATCAGCCGTCCGACGATCGGCGCGGTGAGGAACATGGCGATCCCGGAGACGAACATGGTCTCGCCGATCATCAGCGCGCTGTAACCGCGCACTTCGGCGAGATAACGCGGATAAACGTAGGTCAGGCCGTACAGCCCGATGCCGACGCAGAACGAAATCAGGCAGCCGATGGCAAAATTGCGGTCGCCGAACGTCCTGATGTCGACGATCGGCTCATGCGCTGTCAGCACGCGCCAGAAAAACGCGATCGCCGACACCAGACAGACGGCGGCGCAGATCGCGACCGACGTATCCTGCAGCCACTGATATTGCGGGCCTTCCTCGAGCACATATTCGAGCGAGCCGAGGAAGCCCGCCATGAACAGCAGGCCCCACCAGTCGAAATGTTCGAGCAGCTTGAAGTTCGGCTCGTCGAAATCGACCAGGATCAGCACGCCGATGGTGATGCCGATGCCCGGAATGATGTTGATGAAGAACAGCCAGTGCCACGACATCAGGTCGGTGATGTAGCCACCGACAGTGGGACCAATCGTCGGCGCCAGCGTCGCGACGAGGCCAATGATCGGACCGACGATGTAGAATTTCGAGCGCGGAAACACCGTATAGGCGGAGGCGAACACGGTCGGGATCATGCCGGCGCCGAGAAATCCCTGCAGCGCGCGCCATACGATCATCTGCTCGATCGTCGAGGCGAAACCGCAGAAGAAACTCGCGATGGTGAAGCCGGAGGCGGAGATTGCAAACAGCAGGCGGGTGCCGAACGCGCGCGACAGGAACCCGGAAAGCGGAATCGCGATCACCTCGGCGATCAGATACGAGGTCTGCACCCACGACACTTCGCTCGAGCTTGCCGAAAGCCCGGCCTGGATCTCCGACAGCGATGCCGAGACGATCTGGATGTCCAGGATCGACATGAACATCCCGAACACCATGATGAGGAACGCAAACAGCCGCCGCGGCGGGATGCGCTCGTCCGGCACGCTTGCGGCTGGTATCATCGACGGCGATGCGGTGGTGGCGTCTGCCATGATCTGCTCAGGACGCGCGCCGGGCTCCCCCTGCGCTGAAAAAATTACTTCGGATGAAGCATCGGCGACGCGTCGAGGTCGGCCTCGTTGTCCGCATCGGCCGCGCCGTCACGGGTGTTGACGGTGGTGTAGACCGACATGCCCGCGCGCAGCAGGTTTTGCTTCGCGACATCCTTCGGCACGCGGATACGCACCGGCAGCCGCTGCACGATCTTGGTGAAATTGCCGGTGGCATTATCCGGCGGCAGCAGCGTGAACACCGAGCCCGCTGCCGGCGAAATGCTGTCGACCACGGCGGCGAACTTGCGATGGCCGTAGGCATCCACGGAAATCATCACGGGCTGGCCCGGACGGATGCGCTTGAGCTGGGTTTCTTTATAGTTGGCGTCGATGAAGACGTCGTTGAGCGGCACCACGTTGCCGAGCCGCTGGCCGGCCTGGATGTAATCGCCGGTGTTGACGATGCGGTTGGAGAAGGTGCCGTCGACCGGCGCACGCACCGCGGTGAAGGCGAGATCGCGCTCGGCCTTTGCCAGCGTGGTCTGCAACTCCGCCAGCTGGGCGCGGGCCTCGTTCTGCTGCGCCCTGGTCACCTCGACATTGTCGCGCGCGGCATCAAAGGCCGCCTGCGCCGATTTTACCTGCGCCACACCCTGATCGCGGCCGGCTTCGGAAACCTCGAACGTGGCGCGCGAGGCAAAGCCCTTGGTGCTCAGCGCCTGCTGGCGGTCGAAGTCGAGACCTGCGCGCTTCAGCGCCGCTTCCGCCGAGACGAGTTGCGCCTTGGCCTGCTCGACCGCGCTTTCCATCGCCGCCACCTGACGGCCGATGCGGTCGATGGTGGCCTGCTGGGTCGCGATCTTGGTGCGCGCGGCCTCCACGGCGATCCGGTAATCGCCGTCATCGATCTTGTAGATCACGTCGCCGGCGCGAACGATTGTATTATCGACGGGAATGATCGCCGCGATATGGCCCGCGACCCGCGCACCCAGCGTGGTATTGTTGGCACGCACATAGGCGTCGTCGGTCGAGATGTAAAAGCGCCCGATGAATGTGTAGTAGACGCCGTAGCTGACGGCCGCGAGTGCCAGCAACGCGAACACGCCCATCATCACGAATTTGCGCTTGCCGGATTTCGGCGCGGGTTGTGCGGCATTGGCGGGCGGTGCGGCCGGCCTGTCGGTTGCCGGCGCGCCTGGAGCAACTGCCGGCTGGCGCCTGGTTTCTTCCGCAACGTGAGCTCGAAGCTGGTCCGCCAACTGGGCGGGGTCGCGCGCGGCTTCGTCTTCGGCCGTTGCCGCCTCCGGCTCCTGACGAGCCGACGCCTCCGGCTGTTGCCGAACGACGCGTGCGGCCTGGTCTCTCGCTGCGGCCATACCCGGCCTCCCCATTACTCATGCACGGTGCAGACGCAGCCGAACCCCGGCCGTGAAGGCATCGTCATTTCCAGAATTAACATTGACCGAACGGTTCGGTCAAGATACATTTGCGTGAAGGGACCATAGATCGAAAGCACCTTCCCGTGCATATGTCCGGTTGAAATCTTTCCCGAGAAGATAAACCAATGGTTGCAGACACGTCGCATACGCTAGATGTCATCGCCGACGAGGATTCCTCGAAGCGCCGCCAGATCCTCGATGGCGCGCGGAAAGTGTTCCTGGATCTCGGTTTCGACGGCGCCAGCATGGGCGAGATCGCGCGCTCCGCCGGCGTCTCCAAGGGAACGCTCTACGTCTATTTCGCCGACAAGCACCGCCTGTTCGAAGCCATCGTCGAGGAAGAATCGATCGAACAGGGCAAAACCGCATTCAATTTCGATCCCGACCGCGACGTAGACATCACGCTGCCGGAATTCGGCCGGGCCTACATCCAGGTGCTTTGTCGTCCCGGCGGCGGCTCGGCGATCCGCACCGTGATGTCGATTGCGGAGCGGATGCCGGAAGTCGGCCGCAGATTTTATGACAATGTGCTGGCCCGCACCGTCAATCGCTTCGCCGCCTATCTTGAGGCGCGGGGACGGCTCGGCGAGCTCTTGATCGACGATTACGAACTGGCGGCCTGGCAGTTCATGCAGATGTGCCAGGCGACGCTGTTTCAGGCTTTCATCTTCCAGGCCAAGCCGTCGCCGTCGCCAGAGCAGATCGCAACCGTCGTCGACAGCGCGACGCGGGTATTTCTGACAGCGTATCGGGCGAAGTAGATCGCAGGTAACCGGCATTCGCTCCAATCCGTCGTCCCGGCGAAGGCCGGGACCCATAGCCACATGTTTCAGTGGCGAAAGTGATTGGAGCTCCAGCTTGGTGCAACATCAGGATTCGGTGGTTATGGGTCGTAAGTCTCGGTGCCTCGATTAAGATGGGGCGATCGAGGCGGGCGTTGCGGGGTTTATGGG
>NZ_JAFCMA010000049.1:0-44621 GCF_018130125.1 Bradyrhizobium sp. AUGA SZCCT0177
CGTGTGCAGCCTACTTAGTGCAAACCGCACACGGGACCGCGGGTGCAGCGCGCACCCGGTCTTCCCTGCGCCCTCTCATTGGAGGGCGGGAAGTTTCTGGCAAACCTCGGGCGCATCGCGTCGCGAGATTGCATAGACATATTCGGTCGTCGTCACCCGCCCGAGTGCGCAATTGCGCACGGGGGGCGGG
This sequence comes from Bradyrhizobium sp. AUGA SZCCT0177, assembly GCF_018130125.1. Lineage (NCBI taxonomy): Bacteria > Pseudomonadati > Pseudomonadota > Alphaproteobacteria > Hyphomicrobiales > Nitrobacteraceae > Bradyrhizobium > Bradyrhizobium sp. AUGA SZCCT0177. Next base: position 191 of record NZ_JAFCMA010000049.1, read on the forward strand.
TGACCCAGTATTCCAGAGACGCTGATGATTGAACCGATAAGCCGCGGCGTACTGGATCCCCGCCTGCGCGGGGATGACGGCATTGTGTGGAGCCGCTCCGTCGCCGTCATTGCGAGCGGAGCGAAGCAATCCATCCGCGCGGGCAGCATGGATTGCTTCGTCGCTATCGCTCCTCGCAATGACGTTACCCATTGGGGCTGGAATTATTACGTCGAGCTCGCATATCGGGCATCGGACTTCAGCGAAGGAACCGCACATGAGTTTACAGGCCGACTTCACCAGCCAGGAGTTCTTTCGCGACCCCGCCACCGCGATCGAGAAGCTGCGCACCACCGGGCCGGTGGTGGAAGTGCGCTTTCCCATCATCGGCAAGGTGTGGGCCACGACCACGCAAGCGCTCGCTGATCAGGTGCTGAAGGATACCGAGACCTTCACCATCCGCCGCGACGATGGCAATGTCGCCGGGCTGCAATGGTGGATGCCGGGCATCGTGCGCACGCTCGCCAACAGCATGCTGTCGATGGACGAGCCCGATCACAAGCGGCTGCGCGACATCGTCGACGAAGCGTTCCGCCGCCGTGCCGTGCTCGACATGGAGCCGCATATCCAGGCGATCGGCGACCAGCTTGCCGATGAGTTGTTTGCCGAAGGCAGTCCGGCTGATCTCGTCGAGCGCTTTGCGCGCCGGCTGCCGCTGTCGGTGATTTGCGAACTGCTCGGGCTGCCGCTCGCCGACCGCGCCAAATTCACCGCCTGGGCCAGCGGCTTTACCCGTTTCACCGGCGCGCTCGGCTTTCTCGGCATGATGCCGAAGATTTTTGCCATGCGGCGCTATGTCGAGCAGCATCTGGAAACCGTTCGCCGGCAAGGCGGGCAGGGGTTGATCGCCGAGATCGTGCGCGTCGAAAAGGACGGCGGGAAGATCCGCCGCGACGAGATCGTGTCGATGGTGTTCCTGCTGCTGTTCGCCGGCCACGAAACCACGACGCATCTGATCAGCGGATCGGCGTTCGAGCTTCTGAAGAATCCCGGACTGCGCTACTGGCTGCGTGAGGACGAAAGCCGGCTCGATCTGGCTGTCGAGGAATTTCTGCGCTTCATCACGCCGGTGCAGTTCACCAAGCCGCGCTATGTGCGCCGGGATGTCGATCTTGGCGGCGTGCAGGTGAGGAAGGGCGACAAGGTCATGGCGATGCTCGCCGCCGCCAACATGGACCCGCAAGCCAATCCGCATCCTGAGCGGCTCGACCTGCAGCGCAGGCCCAACCGCCACATCGCGTTCGGCACCGGGATCCATTTTTGCCTCGGCCATCAGCTGGCGCGGATCGAAGGCCGATGTGCGCTGAAATCGCTGTTCCGGCGCTGGCCCGAGCTGGCGCTGGCTGTCGATCCATCCGAAATCAAATGGCGCAAGCGGCCTGGCCTGCGCGCGATCGACCGGTTGCCGGTTGTGGTGATCAGGCAAACACGCGGTCCGGGTGGCGTAAAGCAGGAGTAGCGGGTTTTTGGTTCCACAGCCTGTGCGGGTTGTGCCATCGATCGTTGCCCGCTTGCTACGATTGTTGCGTGGCCGCAACACTTCCTGAACATTTAACCGTCAAATCAGCCAGCTATTGCCTGCGCCGCTTTTTAGCCACACCCCTGCATGAAATCATGCCTTCATAGGCTGATGGCCACAGCGCTCGCCAAGACGAGTCGGCTGGGGAAACAGGTTCGCGATGCACGCAGGGACCAACATCAAGGACAGGCTGCCGAGCTGTCACGTGACGGCGGGACCCGCGCGCGCGCCGCAAGCCCAAGCCCAAGCCCAAGCCCAAGCCCAAGCCCAAGCCTATGTCGCAGCCGCCGTCATCGCGGCTTCCTTCGGCACCGGCAATGCTGCATCGCACTCGCCTGTGATCGCCAATCGCTGCCGCACCAGATTCGATTTGATCGACGGCGCCGAAATCTTCGCGGGAAAAATCTTCAAAAAGACTCCGTGTGCCGCGGGTTTGCAGCCGAGCGGCCGTTATGTTGCCAAAGACATGCAGGAAATTGGGAGCATATCGCTTCTGATGAAGACGCTGCTCGACAACGGCCACCTGCGCGGGAATTGCCTTACCGCCACGGGCCGGACGATCGCCGAAAACCTCAAGAGCGTAAAGCCGATGGCCGCCACCGGCGGTATCGTTGGCCAAAAAGATTTTGCGCAGGAAGGTGCGGTCGTGAAGGTCGCGGGCATGTCGAAGCCGATATTTTCAGGTTCTGAATTTTCAAGTTCTGTCCGCGGCTTGGACCGCGAAAAGAACGCCGCGGCGAGTCTTAACGTAAAGTTGACCGGCGCCGACGCCCCTGAACATGAGACCAAACGGCAGTCCCGAGCGACTAACTTCAAATCGGCTGCGCTGTGGAAGGACGCCCAAAGGACCGGGCAGGCGATGGATGGCGCTGTTTCCCATCCAGACGGTGCGCACGAGAAACAGTGTTATGCGGACATCTAGGCGTATCATTCTTGCGTTGATGTTAGGGGCCGCGCCGGTGGCAGGCTCCGGATTCGCGTTCGATGGTGCGCCGGTAAATCCCAAAGATGCCGCTCTTCCCGTGGTTTCCCAGCCCGCCGCACAGGCGTTGAACGCCCAGGCCTTGGGTATTCCAGGGGCAAAAAAGGCGATTCCGCCGGCAACCGCGGCGGCTGCCGCCTCCGCGCCGTCGCTGACCTCCCTGCAATACGCCGCTGAAGGCGGTCATCCCGTGGCCCAGTGGAAGCTCGGCCGGATGTATGCCAACGGCGATGGCGTCACCCAGGACGACCTGCGGGCGTTCGAATATTTCAGCCGCATTGCCAACCAGCACGCCGAGGATAGCCCGTCGGCGCCTCAGGCGACGATCGTGGCCAACGCGTTCGTGGCGCTGGGGCGGTATTATCTCAACGGCATTCCCAATTCGAAGGTCAAGGTCGACCGGGAGCGGGCGCGGGAGATGTTCTCCTATGCCGCGTCCTATTTCGGCAATGCCGACGCCCAGTACGACCTGGCGCGGCTCTATCTGAAGACCCCGGACGCTTCGCGGGAAGATTTCCGCTATGGCGCCCGCTGGCTTGGTCTGGCCGCCCAGAAGGGCCAGCATCAGGCGCAGGCGCTGCTCGGCCAGATGCTGTTCAATGGCGACCGGCTGCCGCCGCAGCGCGCCCGCGGGCTGATGTGGCTGACCCTGGCGAGCGAGAGTGCGACGCCGGACGAGGTCTGGATCAAGGAAAGCTACACCCGGGCGATGTCGAAAGCCTCCGGCGACGACCGCGCCATGGCGCTGCAGATGCTCGAGCACTGGGTGCAGGGCCGCCGGGACTGATTCCCGCCGCGGCTTGGTTGCTGCCGCGGCCTGGCTTGAGCGGCGCTTATTCGCTCAGGCGGTTTCGAGATCGAGATCGGCCCAGACCGGGACATGGTCCGACGGCTTCTCCCAGGCGCGCACGTAGCTGTCGATACCGACATTGATGAGCCGGTCGCTGGCCTGCGGCGACAGCAGCAAATGGTCGATCCGAATGCCCCAGTTCTTCTGCCAGGCACCGGCCTGATAGTCCCAGAAGGTGTACTGGCCGGGGGCGTCGTTCACGGCCCGCAGCGCGTCCGTCAGGCCAAGCCCGAGCAGCGATTGGAAGGATTCGCGGGTCGCCGGGCGGAACAGCGCATCATTGGCCCAGGCGGCGGGATTGTAGACGTCCCGGGCTGCCGGGATGACGTTGAAGTCGCCCGCCAGGATCAGCGGCTCCTCCGCTTTAAGTCGCTCCCTGGAGTACTCAAGAAGCCGCGACATCCATTTGAGTTTATAGGGATATTTATCTGAATCCGCAGGATTGCCGTTGGGCAGATAAAGGCAGGCGATGCGCAGCACGCCCTTCTTCAGGGGAATCACGCCTTCGAGGAACCTGGCATGGGCATCCTCGTCGTCGCCGGCGAGGCCGGATTTGGTTTCCTCGAACGGCAGCTTCGACAACAGCGCAACGCCGTTGAAGGTTTTCTGGCCGTGGGTGACGACGTTGTAGCCGAGCGCCTCGATCTCGAGCCGCGGAAAGGCCTCATCGATGCATTTGATTTCCTGCAGGCAGACGACGTCAGGCGCGCAGTCCTTCAGCCAGGTCAGGAGATGGTCGATCCGCTGCCGGACCGAATTGACGTTCCACGTAGCAATACGCATTGCAAAAGCCCGGATTGTAATCACACATTTTCGCTGCAGTGGCATACCATGTGCCGCGAGGCTGTGATAACTATCTAGAAATAAGGCGTAAAAGTCGCCGTCAAGGGGGGCGGGAGCAGCTGTCCCGCCCTTTGCGGACCGGCGGACGTGAAAAATTATGAAAAAGCGTAACTGGATACTTTTCGCCGGCATTATCGGCATTGCTGCCGTCGCGGCCTACACAACCCGCTCGTCGTGGATGGGGAGCAACGCCAGCGCACAGGGGCCGCAGCGCCCGCGCATGGTCTCGGTCGAACTGGCGAAGGCGGAGCGCAAGTCCGTGCCCGTCGATGTCGACGCCAACGGAATCGTCACGCCGATCTCCAGCGTGGCGCTGAAGTCGCGGCTGGAAACCACCATCGTGTCGGTCCATTTCCAGGACGGCGCCAAGGTCAACGAAGGCGACTTGCTGTTCACGCTCGATGCGCGCCAGATCGACGCCCAGATCGAGCAGGCCGAGGGGGTCCTGGCGAAGGACCAGGCCCAGCTCGAAGGTGCGCAGCGCGATGTCCGGCGGTACAGCGAACTGATCGGCAAGGGTGCCACCACGCAGGTCAATCTCGACAACGCGAAGACGACGGCTGACATCCTGGCTGGAACCATCAAGGCCGACCAGGCGGCGCTCGACAATCTGAAGGTCCAGAAAAGCTACACCACGATCCGCGCTCCGTTCTCGGGCCGGGTCGGTGCGGCTAACGTCAAGGTCGGCAATTTCGTGCGGCCGGCCGATCTCGCGCCGCTCGCCGTCATCAACCAGATGGCGCCGGTCTATGTGACGTTCGCCGTTCCCCAGCGCGTGCTGGTCGATCTGCGCGAGTCGATGGCGAAGGGGGCATCCGGGGTGACCGCGACGATCCCGGGCCATCAGCGCTCGGAAAGCGGCAAGATCGCGATGGTCGAGAACACGGTGGATGCCACCACGGGCATGGTCACCGTGCGCGGCATCATGAACAACGAGAACGAGACCTTGTGGCCGGGCACCCTGGTCGCGACCCGACTGACGATCCGCAGCGAAGATGCGATCGTGGTTCCGACGGTCGCCGTGCAGCGTAGCCAGACCGGCAACTTCGTCTTCATCGTCAAGGACGGCACAGCCAAGGTTCAATCGGTCACGGTCGATCGTACCTCGCAGGGCATGTCGGTGATTTCAGAAGGGCTCGCCGGCGACGAGAGCGTGGTGGTCGACGGACAATTGCTGCTGTCGGATGGAACGCGGGTCGAGCCGCGGGCGAAGAAGGCGGGGGCGTAGCCGATGACGCTCTCGGAGCTCTGCATCCGCCGGCCGGTCATGACGACGCTGATCACGGCGTCGATCATTGCGTTCGGCATCTTCGGCTTCCGCCTGCTGCCGGTATCGGCGCTGCCGCGGGTCGACTTCCCGACCATTGCCGTGACCGCGACCTTGCCGGGCGCGAGCGCGGATACGATGGCAGCCTCGGTGGCCGGCGTCATCGAGCGCCAGCTCTCGACCATCGCCGGCATCTCCTCGATGTCGTCGAACTCATCGCAGGGCTCGAGCCAGATCACGATCCAGTTCGATCTCAACCGCAATATCGATTCCGCCGCGCTCGACGTGCAGACGGCGCTGACCATCGCGCAACGCCGGTTGCCAATCGAGATGAGAATCCCGCCGAGTTTCCGCAAGGTGAACCCGGCCGATTTCGCGATCCTGTTCGTGGTGCTTGGCTCGTCCACGCTGCCGCTGTCGGCGGTCAATGAATATGGCGAAATCACCATCGGCCAGACTTTGTCGCAGATACCGGGCGTCGCGCAGGTCAGCGTCTACGGCGCGCAGAAGTTCGCCGTTCGCGTCCAGGCCGATCCGGAAGCCGCCGCGGCGCGCGGATTGTCGCTCGAAGACATTCGCGCCGCGGTTTCGGCCGCCAATTCGTCGACCCCGGTCGGCACGCTGAATGGACCAAAGCAGGACGTGGCGTTGCAGGCCTCCGGCCAGATGGACAAGGCGGCTGACTACAGCAAGATCGTGGTGGCCTGGCGCAACGGTTCGCCGGTCAAGCTCGATGAGGTCGCAAAGATCTACGACAGCGTCGAGAACGAGCGGATCGCAACCTGGCTGAACGACGAGCGCTCGATCGTGCTCGGCATCCAGAAACAGCCGGACGCCAACACGGTGGCGGTGGTCGATGGCATTCTGGCCAAATTGCCGGTGCTGCGGGCGCAGATCCCGCCATCGGTGTCGATCAACGTGCTGATGGATCGCTCGGTATCCATTCGTCAGGCGGTGGCCGACGTCGAGGAGACGCTGCTGATCGCGATCGGGCTGGTCATCCTCGTCATCTTCCTGTTCCTGCGCTCGGCGTCGGCGACCTTCATTCCGGCGCTGGCGGTTCCGATCTCGCTGTTCGGCACCTGCGCGGTGATGTACGCGCTCGACTATTCGATCAACAACATGACGCTGCTGGCGCTGACCCTTTCCGTCGGGTTCGTGGTCGACGACGCCATCGTCATGCTGGAGAACATCGTCCGCCATATCGAGCGCGGGATGCAGCCGTTTGAAGCTGCGCTGAAAGGCGCGCGCGAGATCGGCTTCACGATCATTTCGATCACGTTCTCGCTGATCGCCGTGTTCATCCCGGTGTTGCTGATGGGTGGCATCGTCGGCCGGGTGTTCCGCGAGTTTGCGGTGACGGTATCGGTCGCGATCATCGTGTCAGGATTCGTTTCGCTGACCTTGACGCCGATGCTGTGCGCGCGCGTGTTGCGGGCGCACGACCCGAACAAGAAGCCGAACATCGTGCTTCGCGTTTTCGAGGCGATGTTCGAATCCTGGCTGCGTGCCTATGAATGGACGCTCGACTGGGTGCTGGCGCGCAAGGCGCTGATGCTGGCCGTGACGCTGGCGACGTTGGGCGGCACCGTCTACCTCTATATGATCGTGCCGAAGGGCTTCTTTCCGCAGGAGGACACCGGCTTCCTGATCGGCGTGACCGAGGCTGCGACCGACACGTCCTTCGATGCGATGAAGGAGCGGCAGCAGGCGCTGGTCGCGGTGCTGAGAAGCGATCCCGCGATCGAATACATCAACTCCACCGTCGGCGCCGGCGGACCGAACACGACGGCGAATTACGGACGGCTGTTCATTGCGCTGAAGCCGAAGAAGGAACGCGACAACCTCACGACGATCATAGGGCGGCTGCGGGGCAAAGCCCGCCAGATTCCAGGCATGCAGGCGTTCTTCCAGCCGATCCAGAACCTCAATATCGGGGGGCGGATCTCCAAGAGCCAATACCAGTATGTGATGCAGAGCGGCGACACCGACTCGCTGTACCGGCTGGCGCCGGAAATGCGCGACAAGATCGAGAAGGTGCCGGGCCTGCTCGACGTCACCACCGATCTCTACATCAAGAACCCGCAGATGACGGTCGACATCGACCGCGAGAAGGCCGCGGTATACGGCGTTACCGTCGACCAGGTTCGAAACCAGCTCTACAACGCCTACGGCTCGCGCCAGGTCGGCACCATCTATATGCCGTCGAACGACTACCAGATCATCCTGGAAGTGCAGCCGCAGTTCCGGGTCGATCCGTCCGACCTGTCCAAGCTCTACATGAAGACCCAGAACAACCAGACCATTCCGCTGTCAGCGGTGGCGAAGCTGGTTCCGACGGTGGGGCCGCTGCAAATCAACCATCAGGCGCAGCAGCCGGCGGTGACGATCTCGTTCAACCTCGCGCCGGGCTATTCGCTCGGGCATGCGGTCGACAAGATCACGACGCTCGAGCAGAGCTCCAACCTGCCGGCGACCATTGCCACCGGCTTCTCCGGTACGGCGCAGGTGTTCCAGGATTCGCTGCGCGGGCAGGGCGTCCTGATCCTCGCCGCCGTGTTCGCGGCCTTCGTCATCCTCGGCATACTCTACGAGAGCTTCATCCACCCGATCACCATCATCTCCGGCTTGCCGTCGGCCGGCATCGGCGCGATCCTGACCCTGATGCTGTTCGGAATGGAGATGTCCGTCATCGCGATGATCGGCATCGTGATGCTGGTCGGCATCGTCAAGAAGAACGCCATCATGATGGTGGACTTTGCGCTGGAACGCCGCAGCGTCGGCCTCAGCGCCGAGCATGCGATCCGCGAAGCCGCGCTGCTGCGTTTCCGCCCCATCATGATGACGACGTTCGCCGCGATCTTCGGCACGCTGCCGATCGCGCTCGGCGCCGGCGCCGGCGCCGAACTGCGCCAGCCGCTCGGCGTCGCCGTAGTCGGCGGTCTGTGCCTGTCGCAACTGCTGACGCTGTACATCACCCCCGTGATCTACATCTATCTCGACCGCATCGACCGCCGCCTGAAGCGCCGGCTCGAGCCGCAGCTCGAAGAAACCGACGGCGAGCGGCCGCACGTGGTCGCGGCCGAGTAATGGTCCTGGCGCGGGCAATGTGGACCGCCTTGCGATGCATCGTCGTCCTGATCGCGCTTGCGTGGACTGCCGGGACCAAGGCCGTTGCGGCCGAGCCGATCGAAATCTTCGATGCGCATCTGCATTACAATTGGGAACCGAAGCCCTATTACCAGCTCGACGAGGTGCTCGCGCTGTTCAAGAAGCATCGCGTCACCGGCATCCTCGCGACCAGCCGCCCGAACAGTGGAACGCATGCGCTGGTGGATGCGAAGGCCGATGGCCTGCAGGTCGTGCCTTTCATTCGGCCGTACCGCGTCCGGTCAGATATCCAGAGCTGGTTCGGCGATCCCGTGATCTTCGATCTCGTGCAGGACGAATTCAAGCGCGGCTACTACCGCGGCATCGGCGAATTCCATCTGTCGGGCAAGTCGGCGGAAAACGAGTGGGTGAAGAAGACCGTCGATTTTGCTGTCGCCAACGACCTCTATCTGCACGCCCATGCCGATGACGAGGCGGTCGAGATCCTGATGCGGCACAATCCGAAAGCCCGGATCATCTGGGCGCATACCGGCTTTGGGCTGTCGACCGATCGCGTCACGGCGATGCTGTCGAAATACCCAAAGCTGTGGGGAGAGTTGTCGTATCGCAGCGGCATCACCGACGGCGCAGGCAAGCTGACGGCTGAGTGGCGGACGCTGTTCGAACGCTATCCTGATCGCTTCCTGCTCGGTTCGGACACCTGGGTGCCGGAGCGCTGGGCCAGCTATGGTGAGATCATGGCGAGCTATCGCGCATGGCTGGCGCAGCTATCGCCAAAAATCGCCGAGCAGATCGCGAGCGGCAATGCGAAGGCGCTATTCGCCGCGCCGCGCTGATATCGCTCAGATCGAAAAACTGGTGCCGCAGCCGCAGGAGGCGGTGGCGTTCGGATTGACCACCCGGAACGACGCGCCGATCAGGTCGTCGACGAAATCGACCTCCGAGCCGGCCAGGAACGGCACCGATGCCGGATCGACCAGCACCACCGCGCCCTCGCGCGCAATCACCAGATCGTCCTCGGCCTGGGCGTGCTCGACGTCGAACTTGTACTGGAAGCCGGAGCAGCCGCCACCTTCGACAGAGATGCGCAGCATGGCGCCGTCGCCCTCGGTCTTGAGGATTTGCCCGATGCGGCGGGCGGCCCGCTCGCTGACGGTGATGGCAGTGGTCATGCGTGGTCTCCGGTCGAAGGCGTCATACCCAATTCATTTGGTATCCCGCGCTCCCCATAGTTAAGTATGTAATCTCGCAGAATCAAATGGATAAGGACTAAAAAAACGTGTCGGTCGGAATGGCTGCCCCCCGCGCGCTCTATGCCTGCGATCCCGATCGCAGCCGCGGCCGGCTGTTTACGGAGCCGCCGAGCAAGACCCGCAGCCCGTTCCGGCGCGACTGCGACCGGGTGATCCATTCTACCGCCTTCCGCCGCCTGAAGCACAAAACTCAAGTCTTCGTGTTCCATGAAGGCGATCATTACCGCACAAGACTGACCCATTCGCTGGAGGTGGCCCAGATCGCCCGCGCGCTGGCCCGCCAACTCGGGCTCGACGAGGACCTCACCGAGACGCTGGCGCTGGCCCATGACCTCGGCCACCCCCCGTTCGGCCATGCCGGGGAGCGGGCGCTGGACAAATGCCTGCAGGCCCATGGCGGCTTCGATCACAACGCCCAGACCCTGCGCGTCGTCACCTCGCTGGAACATCGCTACCCCGAGTTCGACGGCCTCAATCTGAGCTGGGAATCGCTGGAGGGCATCGTCAAGCACAACGGCCCGCTGACGGAGCGGAGCGGGGCCCCGGCCGGGCGCTACAGCGACAGTGGGATCCCGGTCGGGATCGCCGATTTCAACCGCAAATATGATCTGGAGTTGTGGACCTACGCCTCGCTGGAGGCCCAGGTCGCAGCCTTCGCCGACGACATCGCCTATGACGCTCACGATATCGATGACGGCCTGCGCGCGGGCCTGTTCAGCGTTGACGACCTCAAGGTGATGCCGCTCACGGCAGCCATCATCGCTGACATCGGCAAGCACTATCCTGATCTCGATGACAGCAGGCGCGGGGCGGAATTGGTGCGCGAGCTGATTTCCTACATGATCTCGGCTGTTGTGGCGGAGGCCGGCAGGCGGATCGAGGCCGCCAAACCGCAATCGGCCCATGATGTACGCCACTGCGCTCAGCCGCTGGTCGCGTTTCCGCCTGCCGTGGCGGCGGAAGAGGCCGACATCAAGGCGTTCCTGAAGCTGCGAATGTACCGCCACAAGCGGGTGATGCGGGTGATGGGCGAGGCGGAGCAGATCGTGTTCGACCTGTTCGCGCGCTACCAGAAATCGCCGGATAACCTGCCGGCCGAGTGGGTCGAGGGCACCGAGCACGAGACCGAGGGCGAACGTATCCGCCGGATCGGCAATTTCATTGCCGGGATGACCGACCGTTTTGCCCTGACCGAGCATCAAAGGCTTTTTGACTCGACCCCGGATTTGCGTTAGGCGGCGGCCGAGGACTTCAAAAAATGGCCGAAAAACCCACTTCTCCGCACCTTTTTGCCGATGTGCTTGCGCGCGTGCACAGGATTTGTGCCGTGCTAGCGGCCGAGGAAAACTGGCCCGCCGGCATCGATTTCTCCCGCGTGGTGGTCGAGCCGCCGCGCGATGCGACCCATGGCGACATGGCGACCAATGCCGCGATGGTGCTCGCCAAGGACGCCAAGGCAAAGCCGCGCGATCTCGCCGACAAGTTCGCCGAAAAGCTGCGCGCGGACGATCTGATCGCCTCCGTCGAAGTCGCCGGGCCAGGCTTCATCAATCTCACCTTGAAGCCAGAGGTGTGGGCCGACGCGCTGCGCACGGTGCTGCGCGAGGGCGCGGCATATGGAGCGAGCGCGATCGGCGGCGGCGAAAAGGTAAATGTCGAATATGTCTCGGCCAATCCGACCGGGCCGATGCATGTCGGCCATTGCCGCGGCGCGGTGTTCGGCGACGCGCTATGCAGCCTGCTGCAATTCGCGGGTTATGACGTCACGCGCGAATATTACATCAACGACGCCGGCGCGCAGGTCGACGTGCTCGGCCGCTCCGCCTATCTGCGTTACCTTGAGGCGCTCGGCGAGGACATCGCCGCTATACCGGAAGGCCTGTACCCCGGCGACTATCTCGTGCCGGTCGGGCAGGCGCTTGCCGCCGAATACGGCGACAAGTTCAAGGCGATGTCGGAAAACGTCTGGCTGCCGATCGTGCGGCTCAAGGCCATCGACATGATGATGGACATGATCAAGACCGATCTCGCCGCGCTCCACATCAAGCACGATGTGTTTTTCTCGGAGCGCTCGCTGATCGAGTCCGGCAACAACAAGGTCACCGAGACCATCGATTATCTGCGTTCCAAAGGCGATGTCTATGAAGGCCGCCTGGCGCCGCCCAAAGGCAAGGTGGTCGACGACTACGAGGACCGCGAGCAAACGCTCTTTCGGGCCACCGCATTCGGCGACGATGTAGATCGTCCGCTGATCAAGTCGGACGGCGCCTATACATATTTTGCGTCCGACATCGCCAACCACAAGAACAAATTCGATCGCGGTTTTACCAACCTGATCGACGTGTTCGGCGCCGATCATGGCGGCTACATCAAGCGCATGCAGGCCGCGGTGAAGGCCGTGACCTCGGGCAAGGCGGCCCTCGACGTCAAGATCGTGCAGCTGGTCAAGCTGCTGCGCGACGGCGAGCCTGTGAAGATGTCAAAGCGCTCCGGCGAGTTCGTCACCTTGCGCGAGGTGGTCGACGAGGTCGGCTCGGACGCCGTTCGCTTCATGATGCTGTTCCGCAAGAACGACGCAGTGCTGGATTTTGACCTTGCCAAGGTGATCGAGCAGTCCAAGGACAACGCGGTGTTCTACGTCCAGTACGGCCATGCCCGCGGCCATTCGATCTTCAAGAACGCCCGGGAACTGGTTCCCGACCTGCCGGAGAGCGATTCCGCCCGGGCGGCCTTTCTCGGGGATGCCGCGGTGGAGCGGCTGACGGACCCTGCGGAACTCAGCCTGCTGAAGCAGCTGGCGCTCTATCCCCGGATGATCGAGGCCGCGGCGGTGGCGCATGAACCCCACCGAATCGCTTTTTACCTCTATGATCTCGCGAGTGAATTTCACGCGCTTTGGACCAGGGGGCGGGATTTGCCCTATTTACGCTTCATTATCACTAATGATGCACAGATTACGAAGGCGCGACTGGCAATGGTCCAGGGCGTCGTCTCGGTTCTGGCATCGGGCTTAGCCGTTCTCGGCGTCCACGCTCCGACCGAGATGCGGTAGGCAGGGGCGAAGGCCCTCACAATGGGGATTGTGAGGGTATCTGGCAGGGGCCAATTCGTATTTCATGGCTCGTATGGTCATGGCGGGTTGGCGCTGTCCCGAAGGGGATGCATCTTCACGATGGCTGATCGATATCAGGAACGACCTTTTCCTTCCGACGCCGACGATGATCGCGGCGCGAACCCGGCTGCCCCGGCGAGGGGCGACAGCGATCCGCTGGCGGAGCTGGCGCGGCTGATCGGGCAGTCCGACCCGTTTGACGGCAGCACCAAGACCCCGCACCCACTGCAGTCACGGGCCAACGTGCGTCCGCAATACGACACCGTGGACGAGGAAGAGGTCAGCGTGGCCGCGAGCCCGCCGCCATGGATGCAGCGCGCCAGGCACGATGCGCCGCCACCGCAACAGGAATACGAAGAGCCGGAGCCGGAATACCAGCCGAGCCCCGTGCATCCCTTGCACCGCTACGCCGCTCAGCAGCCGGCGGCACATGAACAGGACTATCACGAGCCGGCGCAGCAATACGCGGCTGAGCAGCCCGTGGATCCTTCGCGGTATGACGACGCGCTGTATGGCCAGCTCGAATCCGGGCAGCATGAATATGCGCGTGATCCGGCCTTTCCGGATGATCCCTACGCCTACCAGAGCGATTATGAGGAAGAGCCCGAGCCGCCCCGCAAGCGCAGCAACGGCTTGATAACGGTCGCCGCGGTGCTGGCGCTGGCTGTGGTCGGGACGGGGGCTGCCTTCGCCTATCGAACCTATGTCGGTTCACCCCGCAGCGGCGAGCCGCCGATCATCAAGGCCGACAACAGCCCGACCAAGGTCATGGCGACGCCCGGCGAGGGCGCCACTGGCAAGACACCGGACCGCATGGTGCCCGGCGATGGCGGCGAAAAGATCGTTTCGCGTGAAGAGGCTCCGGTCGACGTCAATTCCAGGTCCGGCCCGCGCGTGGTGTTTCCGCCGCTGAACCAGAATGGCAGCCCGCCCTCGGTCGCAAGCGTCTCTCCGGCCGCTTCGTCGCCCGCGACCGCCGCGAACGGCTCCCTGCCGAACAACGAACCGCGCAAGATCAAGACCCTTGCCGTGAAGGGCGACGCCGATAACGGTGGCGTTCCTGCAGGGGTTGCCGCGCCAGCCGCAAAGCCGGCGCCAGCTGCGCGTACGGCCGCGCCGGCGCCAGCCCCGGCCGCGGCGCCGCGCAACCCGTCATCCGCCAACGCCAGCGCCAATGGTCCGCTCGCGTTGACGCCGCAAGGCGGCGCAGCGCCCGATCCGGCGCCCACCCGTGTCGCCGCAACCAATCCGGCACAGGCTGCGCCTTCCGGCGTCGGATACCTCGTCCAGGTCTCCTCGCAGAAGAACGAGGCCGATGCGCTGGCTTCCTACCGGGCGCTGCAGGGCAAGTATCCATCCGTGCTGGGGACACGTTCGGCTTCGATCAGGCGGGCGGATCTCGGCGAAAAGGGTGTCGTTTACCGCTCGATGGTCGGACCCTTTGGTTCTCAGGAGGAGGCGGCGCAGCTGTGCGGCAACCTGAAAACCGCCGGCGGACAGTGCGTCATCCTCAGGAATTAACGGCCGTTTCCTTGACCCGGGAGCTGTGAGGGGCCTAATCGGCCCCCATGAGCAGCCGCGCATTCATCACAGGCATATCCGGACTGGAATTGAGCGCCGACGAGCGCGCTTTTATCCGTGCCGAGCTGCCATGGGGCTTTATCCTATTCAAACGAAACATTGAGACCCCCGCGCAAGCTGCTTCGCTTGTTGGCGAATTACGCGTTTTGATCGGAAACGCCGAGGCGCCCGTCCTGATCGACCAGGAAGGCGGGCGGGTGCAGCGGCTCGGACCGCCGCATTGGCCGGTCTATCCGCCAGGCGCCGTCTTTGGGGCGTTGTACGACATCGACCCTCAATTGGGCTTCAAGGCCGCCCGTTTGAGTTCACGGCTGATCGCAGCCGACCTGATCGACCTCGGAATCACGGTGGACTGCCTGCCGCTCGCAGACGTGCCGATCGCCGGCGCCGACGCTGTTATCGGCAACCGGGCCTATGGAACCGACCCGGGCAAGGTCGCCGCGATCGCCCGCGCCGTCACCGAGGGGCTCGAGCAGGGCGGGGTGTTGCCGGTCCTGAAGCACATTCCCGGCCATGGAAGGGCCACAGCGGACAGCCATTTTCGGCTGCCGACGGTTGATTCGACGAGGGAAGAGCTCGATCGGACCGATTTTGCCGCCTTCCAACCGCTGGCGGACCTGCCGATGGCGATGACCGCACATGTTGTGTTTAGCGCGCTAGACCCCGTCCATCCGGCGACGACTTCTGCGACAATCATCCGGCAGGTGATTCGCGGCGTAATCGGGTTCCAAGGTTTGTTGATGAGTGATGACGTGTCCATGAATGCGTTGGCGGGATCGATCGCCGAGCGGACTCGAGCCATCGTCAACGCCGGCTGCGACATGGTTTTGCACTGCAACGGCAAGCTCGACGAGATGCGCGATGTCGCAGCGGAGACGCCGGAACTGACGGGCGAGGCCCTCAATCGCGCCAACCGGGCGCTGGCCTCGCGAAAGGCGCCGCTGCCGCTCGACCGGCAGGCGGCGCGGGCTGAACTGGACGCGTTGATGAATCGGGTAGGGACGGTATGACGGCGGAGATTCTATCGTTTGAGACCGGACGGCCCGCCGCTGACGGCACCGACAGCGAGCCCTCGCTGGTTGTCGACGTCGAGGGCTATGAGGGGCCGCTTGACCTGTTGCTGACGCTGGCGCGGCAACAGAAGGTCGACCTGTCCAAGATTTCGATCCTGGCGCTGGCCGACCAGTATCTCGTCTTCATCGAGGCGGCGCGAAAGATTCGCCTCGAACTGGCGGCCGACTATCTGGTGATGGCGGCCTGGCTGGCGTTCCTGAAATCGCGGCTGCTGCTGCCCGAGCCGGCGACGCCCGACGGCCCGAGCGCCGAGGAGATGGCGACCGCGCTCGCCAACCGGCTGCGCCGGCTGGAAGCCATCCGCGAGGCAGCCAACCGGCTGATGAACCGGCCGCAGTTCCAGCGCGATATTTTCCCGCGCGGCAATCCGGAATCGATCGCGGAAATCCGCCACCCCAAATTCACCGCGACCCTGTACGACCTGCTCACGGCCTATGCCACGCAGCGTCAACAGAAGGTGCTGGCAACGGTGCATCTGGCCAAGCGCACGGTGTGGTCGCTGTCGGAAGCGCGCGCCTCGCTGGAGCGGCTGGTCGGCGTGGCCGATGACTGGAGCTGCCTCGACGAGTATCTCCTCAGCTATGTCGTCGATCCCTCGCAGAAGGCGACGGTATTTGCATCCACCTTTGCCGCAGCGCTTGAGCTGGTGCGGGAAGGCGAGATGGAACTGAACCAGAAAGAGGCGTTCGCGCCCCTGTATTTTCGTAAGCGTCAGCCGCAGGCGTCCGGGGCGATGTCCGCTTCGGATCTCTCGGTCGAGTAAGTGGAAGAAGGAGACCTAGCCATGGCGAGCCTCGCGGAAAAGCGAATGGAAGAAGCCGAGGAACATTCCGTCGATCCCACGAACGAGCCCGAAGCGCGGCCCGAAGAATTGCGGCTGCTGGAAGCGCTGTTGTTCGCCTCCGCCGAGCCGGTCGATCAGGCGGCGCTGGCCAAGCGCATGCCCGACGGCGTCGACGTCAAGGTCGCTTTGGCGCAACTGCAGGCGGAATACGCCACGCGCGGCGTCAATCTGGTGCGGGTCGCGAACAAGTGGACGTTCCGCACTGCCGGCGATTTGTCGTGGCTGATGACGCGGGAGAGCACGGAAACGCGGCGGCTGTCGCGCGCGGCCATCGAGGTGCTCGCGATCATCGCTTACCACCAGCCGGTGACGCGCGCCGAGATCGAGGAAATCCGCGGCGTGATCACCTCCAAGGGCACGCTGGATGTGTTGCTGGAGACCGGCTGGATCCGTCCCCGCGGCCGCCGCAAGACGCCGGGCCGGCCGTTGACGTTCGGCACCACCGACGGGTTCCTGTCGCAGTTCAGCCTGGAAGCGCTCGGCGATCTGCCGGGCCTGGAAGAGCTGAAGGGCACGGGCCTGCTGGATTCGCGGCTGCCTTCCGGCTTCAGCGTTCCGACCCCGTCGGACGACGTGGCGCTGCGAGAGGACGAGGATCCGCTGGATGCCGGCGACACCCTGGAACTCCTGCTGGCGCCGGCCGCCGAGCCGGAGACGCCGAGCGAGGGCTAGGGCGCGGACAAAAATATCGAAAACAACCCCATGCAAAGTAGAACGGGCCCGGTTCGGAGCCTGTTCCGCCAAGGGCCGGTTAGTCCTCGAAACCGGATTAACGGTAGCAATAATACGTAGTCGCGACAGCGATTTGCCGCGGCGTAGGTCCTTGTTTTTGACACCTCCCGGGCCTACCTTCCGGCAAAGCTTGGGCCGGATGCCGGCCGTCTCTTTTGGAGGGTTGCAGGATGGGTTCGCTTAGTATTTGGCACTGGATCGTCGTGATCGCAGTGGTCCTGCTGTTGTTCGGCCGCGGCAAGATTTCGGACCTGATGGGCGACGTCGCGCAGGGCATCAAGTCCTTCAAGAAAGGCTTGCAGGACGATGACAAGCCTGCGGAAAAGCCTGCGGTCGAGCCGACCAAGACCATCGATCACAATGCGGCGCCGACGGCGGCACGCACCGATGTCGGCAGCAAGGCTGTTTGACGGTTTAGTTGTAGGCGCCCGTCTGGCGCGGACCGGTGTCCGGTGAAGCCATGGACGCCGGTTGAGAAAAGACGTGGGCCGCCCCAAAATCTTGCTATTGAGATTTGGGTGGGGCGGGGTCGCGTAAGCGGAAATTTTCATGTTCGACATCGGGTGGAGTGAACTGGTCGTCATCGCGGTTGTCGCGCTGATCGCCATCGGCCCGAAAGAGCTGCCGGGCGTGCTGCGCATGGTCGGGCAATGGATGGGCAAGGCCCGCAAGATGGCCTCCGAATTCCAGGGCCAGTTCCAGGAAGCGATGCGCGAGGCCGAAATGGCCGACCTCAAGAAGAGCTTTGACGAGGTCAAGGACGTCGCGACCGGCATGTCTCCCACCAATCTGATGACTTCGCTGCAAAAGGACGTCGGCGGCGCCTTGCAGATCGGCGACATCGACAAGCCCGTCAATTCGCAGGTGGAAACCTCGATCGGCGAAACCGTGACGCCCGAAATCGTCGCGCCGACCACGCCGGCCGCCCCGACGGCCGAGACCTTTGTCGAGGCCGAAACCCATCAGGCTGCTTCCGAGCCGCTGGTGATTACGCGTGAAGTTCAGGCCGCGCAGCAGCAGGACATCGCGCCACCGGCGCCGGATATTCTCAAGGACGCCAAAGCGTCATGAGCGACGAAGACATCGAGGCCAGCAAAGCGCCGCTGATGGACCATTTGATCGAGCTGCGCTCGCGGCTGATCAAGGCGCTGCTGGCGTTCGGTATAGCCTTCATCTTCTGCTTCTTCTTCGCCAAGCAGATCTACAACGTGCTGGTGTGGCCGTTTGTCTGGGTCGCCGGCCCCGAGAATTCGAAGTTCATCTACACGGCGCTGCTGGAATATTTCCTCACGCAGTTGAAACTTGCGCTGTTCGGCGCCGGCTTCATCTCATTCCCGATCATCGCGACGCAGATCTACAAATTCGTGGCGCCCGGGCTCTACAAGCACGAGCGCGGTGCGTTCCTGCCGTATCTGGTGGCGACCCCGTTCTTCTTCGTGCTCGGCTCGCTCCTGGTCTATTTCATCGTGCTGCCGATGCTGGTGCGCTTCTCGCTCGGCATGCAGCAGTCCGGCGGCGACGAGACCGCGCAAATCCAGCTGTTGCCGAAGGTCGGCGAATATCTGTCGCTGATGATGGGGCTGATCTTTGCCTTCGGCATCGCGTTCCAGCTGCCGGTGATCCTGACGCTACTCGGCCGGATCGGCATCCTCACCGCAAAACAGCTGCGCGAAAAGCGGCGCTATTTCATCGTGGTCGCCTTTGTCATCGCCGCCGTCCTGACGCCGCCCGACGTGCTGAGCCAGGCCTCGCTCGCGCTGCCGTTGCTGGTTCTCTACGAAGGCTCGATCCTCGCGGTCGCCCTGGTGGAGAAGCGCGCCGCCGCCGCAGCCAAGGCCGCGACCGGCACGCCGCCCTCCGCGACCCCGCCGCCCGCGGCCAATCCGGCAGAGTAGGGCCGCTTCGCCTACGTTTCACCTATCATCCCGACGGCGGCCTATGATTCGTCATGCCCGGGCTTGACCCGGGCATCCACGACTTGTTCTAAGGCAGCAAAGACGTGGATGGCCGGGACAAGCCCGGCCATGACGCAGGAATATGGCCATGCACGACATCAAATCGATCCGCGATAACCCGCAAGCCTTCGACGCCGGACTGAAGCGCCGTGGCCTGGCGCCGCTGTCGCCGTCGCTGCTGGCGATCGACGAAAGGCGCCGCGCGGCGATCCTGGCCTCCGAACAGGCGCAGGCACGGCGCAATGCGGCTTCAAAGGAAATCGGCGACGCCAAGAAGGCGAAGGATGAGGCGCGTGCATCAAAGTTGATGGCCGAGGTGGCCGAACTCAAGACCACGATGCCCGAGCTTGAAGCTGCGGCAAAGACGGCGGACGACGAGCTTGCAAAAGAGTTGGCCGCGATCCCGAACCTGCCGCTCGACGAAGTGCCCGACGGCGCCGACGAGCACGGCAATGTGCAGCGTCAGGTGTTCGGCAAGGCGCGCACCTACGGTTTTGCGCCGAAGCCGCATGACGATCTCGGCGGCGCGCTCGGCTATATGGATTTCGAGGCGGCGGCGAAACTGTCCGGTGCGCGGTTTGTCGTGCTGAAAAAAGGCCTCGCGCGGCTGGAGCGCGCGATCGGGCAATTCATGCTCGATCTCCACACCAATGAGCACGGCTACAGCGAGATCAATCCGCCGCTATTGGTGCGCGACGATGTGATGTTCGGCACCGGGCAACTGCCGAAATTCGAGGATGATCAGTTCTGGGCGATCAAGGGCGAACTGCTGGCGGCTCCGGATGATGGCCGCTTAAAGAGTGAACGTCTTGGCCTCATTCCCACGGCCGAAGTATCGCTCACTAACCTCGTCCGCGAATCCATTGTCGACGACAAGGAATTGCCGATGCGTCTCACGGCGCTGACGCCGTGTTTCCGTGCGGAGGCAGGTGCCGCCGGCCGTGATACCCGAGGCATGATCCGCCAGCATCAGTTTACCAAGGTCGAGCTGGTCTCGATCACCACGCCGGAGAACAGCCGCGACGAACACGAGCGCATGCTGTCCTGTGCTGAGGAAGTGCTGCGCCGCCTCGACCTGCATTATCGTGTCATGACGCTGTGCGCGGGCGACATGGGTTTCTCCGCGCAAAAAACCTACGACATCGAAGTGTGGATGCCGGGGCAGGGCGACGGCGGTGCTTATCGCGAAATCTCCAGCTGTTCGGTGTGCGGCGATTTCCAGGCGCGGCGCATGGATGCACGGTATCGCGGGCCCGACGGCAAGCCGCGTTTCGTGCATACGCTGAACGGTTCCGGCACTGCGGTCGGCCGCGCGCTGATTGCGGTCATGGAAACCTATCAGCAACAGGATGGCTCGATTGCGGTGCCCGACGTGCTGCAACCTTATATGGGCGGCCTCAAAGTGATCGAGCACGACAAATAGCAAAGTCGAAAATGGCCCTGCATCGCGACATCCATTGGATCGGCCGGCAATGGGCTGTCACCGGCCTCGGGATGCAGTTGATCGACCAAAAGCTGAAGGGCTTCTTTGATATCGAGGTCCCGCAATTGTGGGACGAGGCGCTGATCGAAACCACGCGCGCCAAGGAATGGCTCAACGTCGCGGATTTCGACAAGGGGCTCGAGGTGGCGCGAAAGCGGTTTCCTCCGGGCAGCGTGACGTCGCCGCCGGCGGCGGCCACCCCAGCGCAGCGGGCCGCATTGGCGGCAGTTCCGGAGGCTCAACCGGTTCCGCCAGCGACGCCCGTTGCTTCGGCTCCGCCCATCGTAGCGGCTCCGGTCATCACATCGATCAAGCCGGTTAGAAAAACGCCGGCGCCCGTGCAAATCACGACGCCTGCAGAACTACTCCCGCAAGAGCCTGAAATGATCGATCCGGCAAAATCTGCGCTGGAAAAATTTCAGATGCGGTTTCTGGGGCATGGCAAGTTCGTTCGTCCCTGGCGGGTCCGAATGAAAGAGTGACGGTATTTTGGCGGTTTGCCTCGGCGGCGATAGCCGGATAATACGGCGCCCGGAAACCGGCCTCGACTCGAACCAGAAGGCATTTTGACGGATGCGCATTCTCTGCACCAATGACGACGGCATTCACGCTCCCGGTCTGAAGGTCGTCGAGGAGATCGCCCGCGCGCTGTCGGACGACGTCTGGATCGTGGCGCCCGAACTCGATCAATCCGGCGTCTCGCATTCGCTGTCGCTGAACGATCCGCTGCGGCTGCGCGAAGTTGGCCCCCGACACTTTGCAGTGCGCGGCACGCCGACCGATTGCGTGATCATGGGCGCGCGCCACATCCTCGGCGAGAAGCTGCCTGATCTCGTGCTGTCCGGCGTCAACAAGGGCCGCAACGTCGCCGAGGACGTGGTCTATTCCGGCACCATTGCGGGCGCGCTGGAAGGCACCATTCTGGGCATCCCGTCATTCGCGCTGAGCCAGGAATTTTCCATCGACACGCGCCACGCGCCGCTGTGGGACACGGCGGTGAAATTCGGACCGGATATCGTGCGCAAGGTGATCGACGCCGGCGTGCCCAAGAACACCGTGATCAACGTCAACTTTCCGGCCTGCACCCCCGACCAGGTCAAGGGCATCCGCGTCACGCGGCAGGGCAAGCGCAATCTCGGTTTCCTGAAAGTCGACGAGCGTCACGACGGCCGCGGCAACCCCTATTTCTGGATCGGCTTCGAACGCGCCGCGGTGCTGGACACGCCGGCCGAAGGCACCGATCTCGCCGCATTGGCCGCGCGCTACGTCTCAGTGACGCCGCTGCGGCTCGACCGCACCGATGAAGCGTTTTCGGAAGCACTGACGACGACGTTGAAGTGAGACGAAGGCAGTCCTCCGTCGTCGTCCCGGCCTGGTGCGCAATTGCGCACGGGGGGCCGGGACCCATAAACACCGGCGATGATTGTGACGCTTGGTATTTGCTGCCCGGGGCAAACGATGGGACGCGACGTATGGGTCCCGGCCTTCGCCGGGACGACAGCGGTTATATGCGGCTAAGCCGCAGCGCTCTTCAGCGCGCTGTTGATCATCTGCGCCAGCGTTTCCAGCTGAAACGGTTTTTGCAGGGCCGGGCGGTCGCGATATTCCTCGGGCAGGCCGGAGGAACCGTAGCCAGTCGCGAAAATGAACGGGCGGTTGCGCGCCTTGATCAGTTCGGCCACCGGCGTGATCACCTTGCCGTTGACGTTGACGTCGAGGATGGCGAGATCGAAGTCGGTCGATTGGGCGAGCTTGACGGCTTCGCCGATTTCGCCGGCCTCGGCGGCGACGCTGTAGCCGAGCTCTTCGAGCATGTCGGCCACCATCATCCGGATCATGACTTCGTCTTCGACGAGAAACACTGAACAGCCCTGCGGCCGCGTCGCCATCATGATGGAATCCTTGCCCTTCCCGAGCTCAAGGTTCGCAAATAACACCAGTCGGCGCAACGACAAGATGGGATAGGCCAAGGCCTGCGGCCCACCCGTCAAGAGTCCGATTTTCCGGGCTCTAACGCTGCTTCCGGACCCTGGTTCCGCGATCGGAACCCATTTTTGAGGAAATTCTTCCTTAAAGCTCTGGTGGCTATTGCATCCAATCTCTGCCGAAGCACTAGATGAATGGCCAGCCGTGACCCTTGAGTCGCTAATGTCGCAAGAACCGCCCGAAAAGATGATGTTCCAGCTGACCCTGCGGCGGCGGGGGATCAGCGACCAGACCATCCTGCGCACCATGGAAGAGGTGCCGCGCGAGACGTTCGTGACCGCTGCCGATCGCGGCCATGCCTATCGCGACAGCGCGCTCGGCATCGCGTGCGGGCAAACCATCAGCCAGCCCTTCGTGGTCGCCTACATGACCGAGCAATTGCAGCTGCAGAAGCAACATAAGGTGCTCGAGATCGGCACCGGCTCCGGTTACCAGGCCGCGGTCCTGTCCCGGCTTTGCAAGCATGTCCTGACCATGGAGCGGTACCGGACGCTGGCCGACAGCGCGCGCGCCCGGCTGGAAAAGCTGGGCTACGACAATATCGAGGTCCTGCTTGGCGACGGTTTCGATATCCCTGCTGGTGCGGGGGATTTCGACCGCATCATCGTGACCGCGGCAATGGAGCAAATTCCCGAACAGCTGCTGGCGCGGCTGGAGCCGGGCGGCATCCTGCTCGCGCCGGTGGGGCCGCATCAGGGCGTCCAGACGCTGGTGCGCGTCACGAGGACTGACGCAGGGTTCGATCGCAAGGCGCTGGTCGACGTGCGCTTCGTGCCGGCACTGCCGGGAATTGCCCGCGAACTGTAGAAGCACGGGATTGGCGGTTTCCGCCAACATCTTATTTGAAGGGTTAAGCGGTTATTTACTCGGGACGTGTTTACTCAAAAGAGTATTTTGTTGCGTACAAGTGAGTAACCATGTCCCGTGTCGCCGAGTTACTTCGCTCGCGTCGCATGCCGCAGATTGCGGTGCTGACGCTGATGTCGGTTGGCTTTGCCGGCTGCAGCGCCGATATGCAGACGCGCTTGTCCCAAAACACTTTATCAAACCCGTTCAACTATCAGCCGGACGCGACCGGTACGGTGCAGCAGGCGCCGGCGCCCCAGGTCGAGCGTCGCGAACTGCCGCAATATGCGCGGCCGCAAGCCCAGGCTCCGCAGTATCAGTCGCAATACCAGTCGTCGGCCTTGCCGCCACCGCCGCCCGTGGTCACGGCGCCGCGGTCCTATCAGGCCGCAGGCAACGGCGTGTCGGGAGGAGGCCGCGGGCTTTCGTCCTATACCCCGCCGGGTCAACCCAAGCTTGAGACCACCGCCACCGTTGCGCCGCGCTCGGTTGCCGCTGCGCCCGCACATGGCGGCACCACGATCATCGTCGGTACCAGCGACACGCTCGACATCCTGGCCAAGCGCTACAACGTTTCGCCGGCCGCGATCCTGCAGGCCAATGGTTACAAGGGACCGCGCGCGCTATCGCCCGGCCAGCAACTGATCATCCCGCGCCAGGCCGTCGCCGCCGCGCCCGCGCCGGCGGTAGCGCCGCCGGTCAGCAAGCCGGTCGCGGCCGTGGCAGGGCCGTCGAGCGTACACGTCGTCAATCGCGGCGATACGTTGATGAGCATTGCACGCCGCAACAACCTTCCGGTGGCGGATCTCGCCAAGGCCAACAACCTCGACACATCGGCCAAGCTCAGCCTCGGCATGAAGCTGACCGTGCCCGGCGCCAAGACCGCCGCCGCACCTGCGGCGCAGCCGGTTGCACCGGTGCAGCAAGTCGCAGCGGTCGCAGCGCCTGCCGCCAAGCCGTTGACACCCGCCGCACAGCCGCAAAGCGCGCGCCTGGCGCAGTCGACCGTCAATGTCGAGGAAAAACCGACCGAAGCGCCGGCGGTCAAGTCCAGCGAAGCCACTGGCGCGCTGCCGACCTTCCGCTGGCCGGTACGCGGCAAGGTCATCACGACCTACGGCGCCAAGACCAACGGCAAGGCCAATGACGGCATCAATCTGGCGGTGCCGGAAGGTACCCCGGTGAAGGCTGCCGAAGACGGCGTCGTCGCCTACTCGGGCAATGAATTGAAGGGCTACGGCAATCTCATTCTGGTTCGGCACTCCAACGGTTACGTCACCGCATATGCCCATGCGAGTGAGCTGATGGTGAAGCGCGGCGACACGATCAAGCGCGGCCAGATCATTGCCAAGTCGGGTCAGTCGGGTGAGGTGGGGTCGCCGCAACTCCACTTCGAGATCCGCAAAGGATCTTCACCGGTTGACCCGCTTCAATTCCTGAACGGGGCGTGAGGCGCTCAAGAGCGTCCACATCCAGAACTGTCGTCGCCCGCCTTGTGCGCAATTGCGCACTGGAGCGGGTGATCCAGTATTCCAGAGACGCGTGATTGAGCCGAGAGGCTGCGGCGTACTGGGTCCCCCGCTTTCGCGGAGGACGACAGTCGTGTGCTGTTTGCGCGTAACGAACTATTTCTCCGTCAGCCGCACACCCAGCCGTCCCGCCAGCTCCTGCGTGAACTGCCAGGCGACGCGCCCCGAGCGTGAGCCGCGTGTCGTCGACCATTCCAGTGCTTCGCGCTCCAGTTCCTCATCGGCAAGCTTGATGCCGTAATGGCCGCAATAGCCGCGGACCATCGCCAGATATTCGTCCTGGCTGCAGCGGTGGAAGCCGAGCCACAGACCAAAGCGGTCCGACAGCGAGACCTTTTCCTCGACCGCTTCACCGGGATTGATCGCGGTCGAGCGTTCGTTCTCGATCATCTCGCGCGCCAGAAGATGCCGCCGGTTCGAGGTGGCGTAGAGGATTACATTGTCCGGGCGTCCCTCGATGCCGCCTTCCAGCACCGCCTTGAGCGATTTGTAGGAGGCGTCGTTGCCGTCGAAGGAGAGGTCGTCGCAGAACACGATGAAACGGAACGAAGAGCTGCGCACCCGGTCCATCAGGCCCGGCAGGCTCTCGATATCCTCGCGATGGATCTCGATCAGCTTGAGTTTTTCGGCCGGCTTGCGCTTGAGGTTGATGTCGGCATGCGCGGCCTTGACCAGCGACGACTTGCCCATGCCGCGCGCGCCCCACAGCAGCGCGTTGTTGGCCGGCAGGCCGTCGGCAAACCGCTCGGTATTCTCGATCAGGATGTCGCGCATCCGGTCGATCCCCTTGAGCAACCCGAGGTCGACCCGGCTGACGCGCGGCACCGGCGCCAGCCGCCCGTCCGGGTGCCAGACGAAGGCGTCCGCAGCCCCGAACGACTCAGGCCCCGAGGTCGCCGGGGAGGCCGCGGAAAGGTGGTTCGCGATGGCCTCCAGCGCGTCCGCGATGCGCTCGGCGGTGGCGTCTTTGGAGGGGGCTGCCGGACGTTTTGTCGCGGTTTTCGCAGTCCTCCGCGGGGCTGCTTTGGAGGTGGCGCGAGCCGCTGTTTTCTTGGGCTTTTTCGACATTTTCCCTGTTCCTGACCGCGCAGCCATAACGGGCCTTGGAAGCTCCCGCAAGCGGCCTAAATGAGGGGGCTGGCAGCGTTGCAATTGGGACGGCCGCCGCTATAGTCCGCGCGAATTTGCCCGGACCGGCCAGACGCTTGCGTCGCCGGTCGTTTCCCGTCTCACGAGGATTGTTCGAATGCTGATTACCCCTGCGTACGCCCAGGCTGCAGCCGGTGGCGATGCCAACAGCATGTTGATGTCGCTGCTGCCGTTCGCGCTGATCTTCGTCATCATGTACTTCCTGATTCTGCGTCCGCAGCAGAAGAAGATAAAGGACCATGCCGAACTGGTGAAAAACATCCGGCGCGGCGACACCGTCGTGACCTCCGGCGGCCTGGTCGGCAAGGTGACCAAGGTTGTCGATGACGACCAGATCGAGTTCGAGATTTCCGACGGCGTTCGCGTGCGCCAGATGCGGCAGATGATCTCCGGCGTTCGCGCCAAGGGGGAGCCGGCCAAGGAAAAGGCCGAAACCGCCAAGGACGAGACGTCCGCGAGCTGATTTGCGCTCTGCATACTCCTGATCTGACGGGTCAACTCGATGTTGTATTTCACGCGGTGGAAGGCGCTGGCGATCATTCTGACCGCGCTGGTGGTGTGCCTGTGCGCCGTTCCGAATTTCTTCCCCGAGGCCAAGGTAAAGACCTGGCCGAAATGGGCGCAGCGCCACATCGTGCTCGGCCTCGACTTGCAGGGCGGCTCGTCGCTGCTGCTGGAAGTCGACTCCAATTACGTCAAGAAGGAAAAGCTCGACCAGGTGCGCGACGACGTCCGCCGTGTGCTGCGTGAGGCCAAGATCCAGTATACCGGCCTCAGTGCCCGTGCCGATGTCGTCGAAGTGCGCATCACCAAAGACACCGATGCGCAGACCGCGCTGACCAAACTGCGCGAACTGTCGCAACCACTTGGCGGCCTATTAGGGTCGAGCGGCCAGCGTGGCCTTGAGGTTACTGACGGTGGCGGTGGGGTGATCCGGCTGACAGTGCCTCCGGCCGCGGTCACGGAGCGCATCCGCCAGTCGGTCGAACAATCGATCCAGATCGTCGAGCGCCGCGTCAACGAACTTGGAACGGTGGAACCCTTGATCCAGCGTCAGGGCATCGACCGCATCCTGGTGCAGGTGCCGGGCCTGCAAGATCCGACCCGACTGAAGGACATTCTTGGCAAGACCGCCAAGATGGAATTCCGGATGGTCGATCTGACGGTGCCGCCGGACCAGGCGCAACGGGGGAGCGTACCGCCGGACTCGGAGTTGCTGCCCAGCGCCGACCCGCAGTATCCGCAGCCCTATGTGATCAAGAAGCAGGTGCTCGTCTCGGGCGGTGACCTGATCGACGCCCAGCCGGGCTTCGACCAGCGCACCAACCAGCCGATCGTTTCATTCAAGTTCAACAGCTCCGGATCACGGAAGTTCGCGGCGGCGACAACAGAACACGTCAAGGAGCCGTTCGCGATCGTGCTGGACGGCAAGGTGATCTCGGCGCCGGTCATCCAGGA
Source organism: Bradyrhizobium sp. AUGA SZCCT0177 (assembly GCF_018130125.1). Lineage (NCBI taxonomy): Bacteria > Pseudomonadati > Pseudomonadota > Alphaproteobacteria > Hyphomicrobiales > Nitrobacteraceae > Bradyrhizobium > Bradyrhizobium sp. AUGA SZCCT0177. The sequence continues at coordinate 27,804 of NZ_JAFCMA010000049.1, forward strand.
ACCGATCACTGGCGGCTCCGGACAGATATCCGGCAACTTTACGGTGCAGGCCGCCAACGACCTGGCGATTCTGCTCCGCGCCGGCGCGCTGCCTGCGCCGCTGACCATCATCGAGGAACGCACCGTCGGTCCGGGCCTCGGTCAGGATTCGATCGAGAAGGGCGAGCTTGCGGCCTATGTCGGGTCGATCCTGGTCATCGTGTTCATGCTGGTGACGTACCGGCTGTTTGGCGTGTTCGCCAATATCGCAGTCGCCATCAACGTCGCCATGATCTTCGGCATCCTGTCGCTGCTGAACGCCACGCTGACGTTGCCGGGCATCGCCGGCATCGTGCTCACGGTCGGTATCGCTGTCGACTCCAACGTGCTGATCTACGAGCGCATCCGCGAAGAGTTGCGCGGCGGCCGAACCGCGATTTCGGCGATCGACGCCGGCTTCAGGCGCGCGCTGTCGACCATTCTCGACTCCAACATCACGACCTTCATCGCCGCCGCGGTGCTGTTCTATATCGGCACCGGGCCGGTGCGCGGCTTCGCCGTGACACTCGGCATCGGCATCATCACCACCGTGTTCACCGCGTTTACCCTGACCAGCCTGATCGTCGCCGGCTGGGTACGATGGAAGCGGCCGAAGACCGTGCCAATCTGAAGCATGATCCCGAAAAGTGGACACCGGTTTTCGGAACAGATCATGCTTCCAAACGAAAATAGAGCGACGAACATGATCCAGCTACGCTGGATCATGTTCGCGCGGAGAATGCGGAGCCAGCTTTGACACAATACGTCCTCATCGGGCTGGGCATTCTGATTGCCGTGCTTACCGTGGTCGCCATATTCGATCTGCTGCCGCCGCTGCGGATCGTCCCCGACGATACGCATTTCGATTTCACGCGCTTTCGCCGTATCAGCTTTCCGATCTCGGCGGCGCTTTCGATCGTGGCGATCATCCTGTTCTTCACCCACGGCCTGAATTTCGGCATCGACTTCAAGGGCGGAACGTTGCTGGAGGTGCAGTCCAAGTCGGGCTCCGCCGACATCGCCACGATGCGTGCGACCTTGAGCAATCTCGGCCTCGGCGAGGTGCAGCTTCAGCAGTTTGGTGGTCCGGCCGACGTCCTGATCCGGGTTGCCGAGCAGCCCGGCGGCGACAAGGCGCAGCAGGATGCGGTGACGAAAGTCCGCACCGCCCTCGGCGACAGCGTGGAGTATCGCCGCGTCGAAGTGGTCGGACCTCGCGTTTCCGGCGAATTGCTGGCTTACGGCATGCTCGGCCTGATGCTCGCGATCTTCGCGATCCTGATCTATCTCTGGTTCCGGTTCGAATGGCAGTTCGCGCTCGGCGCCATGATCGCCAACGTCCACGACATCGTGCTGACGATCGGCTTCATGTCGCTCACCCAGGTCGATTTCGACCTCACCAGTATCGCGGCGCTCTTGACGATTCTCGGCTACTCCCTGAACGACACGGTCGTGATCTATGACCGGATCCGGGAAATGCTGCGGCGTTACAAGAAGATGCCGATGCCGCAACTGCTCAATGAATCCATCAATTCGACGCTGTCGCGCTCGATCATCACCCACGTCACGGTGACGCTGGCCTTGCTGGCGCTGCTGTTGTTCGGCGGGCACGCGATCCACAGCTTCACGGCGGTCATGATGTTCGGCGTCGTGCTGGTCGGCACCTACACCTCGATCTTCATCGCGGCGCCGATCCTGATCTATCTCGGCGTCGGCGAGCACCGCGACGCGCCGGAGAAGCCTGCAAAGAAGTAGGCCGGCATGATCCCGAAAAGTGGGAGCCGGTTTTCGGACGTGATCATGCCTAATCAAAACACTGGTTCCTCGGACGTACCGCATTTTCCGAGGTCGGCGCCGATCGAGGCCTACGGCAAGGGCGGTTTTGCGTTCGCCGACATGTCGCATCGCGGCTCGCTTTTGTGCCTGCCGGACGGCATCTGGGCCTGGGATGTTACAAAGCCCAGCGAAATCGATGAGTACTCGCTGGCGCGCGTCTTCAAATCGGCCAATGCGATCGACACCCTGGTCGTCGGCACCGGCACCGACGTCTGGATTCCGCCCAAACATTTGCGCGAGGCGTTGCGTGCTGTGCGGGTGGTGCTGGACTCGATGCAGACCGGGCCGGCGATCCGCACCTACAACATCATGATGGGTGAGCGCCGGCGCGTTGCCGCCGCGCTGATCGCGGTGCCATGAGCGCAAGCGAGGCACCTAAGGATTCCGCCGGCTTCTGCGCCGACCTGGTGCGCACCCATGATTTCGTCCGCTACGCGTCGACGTTGTTCATGCCGGCGGCCCAGCGCCGCGCGCTGCTCGCGATCTACGCTTTTAACGCGGAGATTTCACGGGTGCGCGAGCAGGTCAGCCAGCCGCTGCCCGGCGAGATGCGGCTGCAATGGTGGACCGACATGCTGGCCGGCGCGGGCCATGGCGGCATCGAAGGCAACCCGGTCGCGGCCGAACTGCTGCAGGTGATCCGCGACAACCGCCTGCCGGTCGACCCGCTGTCCCGCCTGATCGACGAACACCAGTTCGATCTCTACAACGACCCGATGCCGTCGATGGCAGCACTCGAAGGCTACATCAACGACACCTCGTCGGCGCTGTTTTCGCTGGCCGGGCGTATCGCGGCGCGGCCTTCGGAAGCGGTCGATCACCTCGCGCGCCACGCCGGTTTCGCCCAGGGCCTGGTGCAGGTGATCGAGAAGTTGCCGTGGGATGCGGCGCGGCGCCAGCTGTTCCTGCCGCTGCAATTGCTGCAGCAACACGGCAGTGGCGTGGAAGAGGTGTTTACTGGCAAACAGACGCCGCAGGCGCGTGCGGCGATCGACCAGCTGATCGGCGAGGCGCGGGAGCATCTGGAAACCGCCTTCGAACTGCTCGCCGGCGTGCCGACGGAGGTGAGGCCGGTATTCCTGCCGCTGGCGCTGGTCCGCCGCGACCTGAAGCGGATGTCGCGGGCCGATTCCGATCCGTTCGTGCCTAAGACCACGTCGCGATTGCGGACGCTGTGGACGCTGTGGCGCGCGTCGCGCTCGCCGGAGTTCGGCGGCTAGGAATTTGCTCGCGTAGATGCGCCCGACGGCGAGTCCATATCGGCCGCTTCAAAATTGAACCGGTCCCGCAAATTCTTGCGGCTCTCCAGAATGTCCTTCAGGAAAGCGCGGTCGGTGTCGTTCTTCATCATCGGCTCGATTAGGTCCAGCTGGTTCATCGCGACAAGCTGCAGGATCTCGGTGCGAGGCTTGCCGGCGCTGTCGCGCGGCAGCGCGTGCACGACCTGGATATGCTCCGGCGGTTTGACGCCCTTGGCGGACGAAAGCTCGCTGCGCAGCTGCTTTTCGAGCGAGACTTGATCGGCCTCGACGAACGCATAGAGCCCGACGCCGGTGCGGCGGTCAGCAAAGGCGACGATAGCCGTGTCGCGCACGTCGGGGTTCTTCCGGATCATCTCGATCAGCACGGGCGCGTCATTGACCAGGCGACGGCCGCCGCCCTCCCGATCGGTGAAATTGAACAGGCCGCGGGTGATGGCCTGATAGACCTTCTTGCCGGTCATCAGCCAGACGCTGGCGACGACGGATTTGCGCGCCAGGATCTTGCGTTCCATCGGCGTCAGCGCTGCAGGCGCGTAGCTGCGCTTGTGTTTCAAGAGGTGCCGCAGATCCTCGTAGGCCGCGATGCGAAACAGCCGGCTGCGGCTCTTGAAGCAGGCGGCCAGCTGGAAATCGGTGAGATAGGCCTGCCCGTCGCTGCCGCGCAGCCAGTTCTGCTCCTTGGCGAGATCGTTATGGCAGATGCCGGCGCGATGCAGCTTTCGAAGCGCCAGCTTGGCCGAGCGGAAATAGCCGAGGTCGCCGTGGGGCTTGGCCATCTGCAGCGCGACGCCATCGATGAAGCCGCGCACCAGTGCCTGCCGGCCGGCCCACAGCAGCTTCGGGCCGACATTCAGGTCGCGCGCCAGCGCCAGCGCGCGGCGCTCGCGGGCGAACAAATGTCGGGCGAGGAGATAAGACCATACCGGCACCTGATCGAGCCGGCGCAACACCGCATCGACCTCGCCGGCGTCGCTTTTGAAGCGCCCGCGCTCGACGGTCGAAAACACGTCGCGCTTCAGCAGCACGCCTTCGGTCCATCGCGCCGACAGAATCGCGGCGTCATCCTTTGGCAAAGCCATGATCCTACGCCGCCGCTGCGACGCGCAGGTGATCGGCGATCCAGCGGTCGAGATCGGCCAGCGCCCGCGCGCTCATCGCCTGCTTCTTGGCGACCGTCTTCTCGTTGCCGCGCAGCCGTGTGCCGTCCGGCTTCTTGGTCGGCGGACTGGCAAGCGGCGGGAACAGGCCGAAATTGATGTTCATCGGCTGGAACGAACGCGGACCTGCGTCGACCGTCTCGATGTGACCGCCGGTGATGTGGCCAAGCAGGGATCCCAGCGCTGTCGTTGCCGGCGGCGGCGCCAGCGACTGCGCGCGCGCATCCGCCGCGGCATAGAGCCCGGCGATCAGGCCGATGCTGGCGGATTCCACATAGCCTTCGCAGCCGGTCATCTGGCCTGCGAAACGCAGCCGCGGCTGCGCGCGCAGCCGCAATTGGCCGTCCAGAAGTTTTGGCGAGTTCAGGAAGGTGTTGCGATGCAGCCCGCCGAGGCGGGCGAATTCGGCCCCCTCGAGCCCGGGAATGGTGCGGAAAACGCGCTGCTGCGCGCCGTGCTTCAGCTTGGTCTGGAAGCCGACGATGTTGTAGAGCGTGCCGAGCTTGTTGTCCTGGCGCAGCTGCACGATGGCGTAGGCCTTCACCGTCGGGTTATGCGGATTGGTGAGGCCGACCGGCTTCATCGGCCCGTGGCGCAGCGTCTCGTGGCCGCGTTCGGCCATCACTTCGACCGGCAGGCAGCCGTCGAAATAGGGGGTGTTGGTCTCCCAGTCCTTGAAGTCGACCTTCTCGCCGGCCAACAGATCAGCGACGAACGCGTCGTACTGCTCCTTGGTCATCGGGCAGTTGATGTAATCGGCGCCGGTGCCGCCGGGCCCGACCTTGTCGTAGCGCGACTGGAACCAGGCCATCGACATGTCGATGGAATCCTTGTGCACGATCGGCGCGATGGCGTCGAAGAACGCCAGCGCGTTCTCGTCGGTGAGCTCGCGAATCGCGTCCGCCAGCGGCGCCGAGGTGAGGGGGCCGGTCGCGACGATCACATTGCCCCAGTCGGCCGGCGGCAGTCCGGCGATTTCCGTGCGGTCGATCTCGATCAGGGGATGATCGTGCAGGGCACGGGTGACGGCGGCCGAAAATCCGTCGCGATCAACCGCCAGCGCGCCGCCGGCGGGCACCTGGTTGGCGTCCGCTGATCGCATGATCAGCGAGCCCAGCCGCCGCATTTCGGCGTGCAGCAGGCCCACCGCATTGTTGGCGGCATCGTCGGAGCGGAATGAATTGGAGCAGACGAGCTCGGCAAGCCCTTCGGTCTGGTGGGCCTCGGTCATTCGCACCGGGCGCATCTCGTGCAGGACCACGGGGATGCCGGCATTGGCGATCTGCCATGCGGCTTCCGAGCCGGCGAGGCCACCGCCGATCACATGGACGGTGTTAGTTGGATTCTTGGCTGCGGTCATGCGCGCAGGGTTAGCGCGTTTTCTCGCCAAGTGCACCTGCGGCAATGGCGTTTTCAAAACAGGAATCCAGACTCAGATACGACAACGCCCGCAGCGAGGCGGGCGTTATCCGTTCGTCAGGCGGCTGACAAAGGATCAGCCGTTGTAGGTCCCGGCTGCAACGCGCGGAATGTCCGAACGATCAAGGCCAATATCGGCCAGTTCGCGATCGCTAAGCTGGGACAGTTCGCTGACATTGCGCTGATAGTCCCGGAACGCCTGGATCATGCGGATGAGCGAGAGTAACATGGTAGTCTCCTTGAAATTACGATTCAGCTCTTGGAGGGAAGCCTCATCGTTGAAATGAATATAGCTGGTATTTTGCAGTGCAGAAGTTCCGATGTTGCGGTGCAGCTAATCCAAAAGCGCATGGCTAAGGTAAGATCCGATTAACCTTTCGGCAGGGCTGCCTCATCAAGTGGCCGAAGGGGTGTCTGGCCAGTCAATTGATACGAATTATCCTGTAAGATCGCGGCGTTGACGCAATCACGACACAACCATCACTGCTTGGTTCCGTGGTCTGAAATCGCCGCAAACGGACTTGAAACTCGTCGAACCCGTCTCTCTGCGTAAGGAATTTCTGCATGCGTGATTCGCATGCACTCCGCAGTATAGAAATGAATTAAAAATCACTATATTGCCTGCGGACCGCACCACGCGTACCGCGACGGCCCAAGGCAGGGTCGCTGCCGGTGTCGTGCTTCGGCTGGCGAACTTTGCGCCGATCGCGGGTGACGACAGCTCTCCTGGCGCTAGACGAAGACGGTGCGAACAACCGATCGCGATGTGAATGCGACACCGCGCCAAGATGCGTTGGTCATCGTCACCGGGTGTTGCACGCACCGTGGCGAGAACGAACGCTCACTGCAGCGCTGGATCGATCAACGCGCATGCTGCGCCGCGTCGTTACGCGGCTGTAATGAATTACGCAGCCGTAATGAAAAAGCGTCGTTTCGCATAAGCGCCTTGCATGCTGCGCTCAGCACCTCGCGCGAACGTTATTCCGAAATTTTCTGCAACCGGAAAACAATCATCGCGCAGATTCCGGCAATGACGCTGGTGCTGTCAAAAACAGAAAACGGAAAACAACATGCTCAATAAATTAATCGCAGCAGCCGCAATGGCTGCCATTGCCTACGCCATCGCTCCCGCAAACGCCGCCAAGGTGAACGCCGGCTGCAGCGGTCCCAACCTCGAAAAGACCGAGACCGCCATCGAAGCGATGGCGGACGGCGAGGGCAAGATTGTCGCGCAGAAGGAAATCGCCCTGGCTCAGGACGCCATGCTGAGCGGCAAGATGGGCGTCTGCGGCGCGCATCTGAGCAAGGCGATGCACATAGGTACGGCGAAGTAGACGTATCCGGCGGAGGGCCTGTTGCCTCGGTGCCTGGCCCTCCGATTTCCCGATCCTTCAGGGCGCGCGCGCAAGCTGCGTCGCGAAATAGCCGATGGTCTTGGAATAGACCTCGCTCTTATTCCACTGCTGGATCACGGCAAAATTCGCGCTGCCGGGCTCCCAGTCCTTGCCGCGCTGCCAGCCATAGCTCTTGAGGTAGTTCGCCGTCGAGGCCAGCACATCGGGCGCACTGCGCAGCAGATCACGGCGGCCATTGCCGTCGAAATCGACCGCATACTTGATGTAGGACGACGGCATGAACTGGGTCTGGCCGATTTCACCGGCCCAGGCGCCGCGCATATCCTGTGGTGAGATATCGCCGCGCTCGACGATGCGGAGCGCGTCCATCAACTCGGCCTTGAACAAGTCGGTGCGACGGCAATCATAGGCCAGCGTCGCCAGCGAGCGCAGCGTCGGGAATTTTCCGATGTTGACGCCGTAATCGGTCTCCAGGCCCCAGATTGCCACCAGCACTTCGCCGGGCACGCCATAGGCCTGTTCGATGCGCCCGAGCACCGATCCATATTGCTTGAGCATGTTGGCGCCGCGCGCGAGCCGGGGCGGGACCATGCGGCCGGAAAATTCCTCAAAGCTCTGGCTGAAAACCTTCTGCGAATGGTCCCGCGTAATGACGGCCTTGTCGAGCGCCACACCGGTCAGTCCGGTTTGAATGGCCGCCGGCGAAATTCCTTTCGCCGCGGCTTCCTTCTTGAAGTCTTCGAGCCAGCCCTCAAACGTGCCGGTGCCACAGGATGCTGCAATCGATGGGCTTGCCGAAGTCAGGAGGAGTGCAGCCAGCGCCAAAGTCCGAACAGAAACGCGAGAGGTCATAGTGTCGTTCGCTCCAAAGTCGATTCATGATCGACATTAGTCTCGAAACCACACCGAATGTTCGGAGCAACAGCGGCCAAAACAAGGCCGCCATTTCGCCGGCGCTGACACAAACGTGTCATCGGCACAGGCGCTCAATTCATAGGCAATTCTGAACCCGAAGGCCGAGGCCGTGGGGCGGCCTAGGTTGGTCTTGCGCGATGCTTGCATGAATGGACGCCAAACCGCCGGTCGACAACCGACCGGCGGTTTAAGGCCTATGCGCCTTCCTTGCGCCGCCAGGGAAACAGATTGGCCGGGAAGTCCGCCGCGGGCTTGCGCTCGCGCGGCGCGCGGGGCGGAAGCGGCTGAGGATTGAGTTCCGGTTCAATGGTTTCCCGGTAGAGATGCCAGGTGGCGTGGCCAAGCAGTGGAATGACGACGGCAAGGCCAAGGAAGAACGGCAGCGTTCCTGCAACCAGCAGCACCGCCACGATCAAACCCCAGACCGCCATCGGCACGGGATTTCGTGCGACCGCGCGCAGGGACGTCACCATCGCGTCGCCGGCGCCGGCGTGACGATCGAGCATCAACGGGAACGATACGACGCTGATGCAGAGCGCAACGATGGCGAACAGGAAGCCGACGCCACAGCCGACCACGATCAGCCACCAGCCTTGCGGCGTCGTCAGCACGCGCGTCGCGAAATCCCGCATGCCGGTCGCGCCTTCATAACCGAACGCCGCGATGTAGATCGCCTGCGCGGTGGCTACCCAGGTCACAAACAATGCCAGCAGGAGGACGCCGAGCCCGAGCATGGCGCCGAACGAGGGCGAGCGCAGCACCTGGAGCGCATCCCACGCAGACGCCTGTGCGCCAGTCTCACGACGGCGGCTCATCTCATACAGGCCCAGTGCAGCGAAGGGGCCGAGCAGGGCGAAGCCTGCGGCCAGCGGAAACAACAGCGGCAACACCGAGTAACCGAGCACCGTGCGCGCCAGCACCAATCCGAGCACGGGATAGATCACGCACAGGACAATGGCGTGACTTGGAACGGCCTTGAAATCCTCCCAGCCGAGCTGCAAGGCCCGGTGCAAATCGGAAAGGCCGATGGTTCGGATCACTGGCGCTTTCGCGGTTTCCTGTCCGCTCTGCGTCAGAGATGTGACATTGCCTTGATATGAGGTGCCTTGAATTGGAGTCGCCATGGTCGTCTCCCTTTGGCGGCCGCATTTTGCGCTCGCTGGAGGGCGCAAACGTGCCGTTTCCAAACATGATCACGATCAGGCCAGACGCGAAGACAGGGAAGAATAACAGGCCATGCCGCGAACTGAGCCAGCAGCGTACCCCCAAACCGGGACAATAGCACTCACGCTTCGGTGAATGTTTCATTGGCAAGCCACAATTCGCTGGCTAAACTACAAGGCGAGCCCGGCCTGGTGCTGCCGGTCAAACAGTGCCGCTAGCGACATACCTATTCAATTCCACTGGGAGCCAACGATGAGCATTTTCGGAAAAATCATGGGCGCGATTTTCGGTACGAAGGCAGACGCGGCGCCAGCTTCCGGCGGAGCGGCTGCAGGCGGAGCTGCCGCCGGCGGATCCGCAGCACCGGCGGCAACGATCGATGTTGCTCCGATCCTGGACAAGGCCGTGGCTGACAAGGGCGAGAAGCTGGCGTGGCGCACCTCGATCGTCGATCTGATGAAGGCGCTCGACATCGATTCGAGCTTCACGGCGCGCAAGGAACTCGCCAAGGAACTCGGCTATACCGGCGACAGCAATGATTCGGCGAGCATGAACATCTGGCTGCACAAGCAGGTGATGACCAAGTTAGCCGCAAATGGCGGCAAGCTGCCGCCGGAAATTCACTGACGCTTTCGTTCTGATCAACAGGCAAAAGGCCCGCGGTGACGCGGGCCTTCTTTCTTTTGGGATGCGCGCGAGAACGATCGTTCAGGGATACGGCCGGCGCCCGGTGTAGCGCGGGGCGGAGTTAGCAAGGTCGGCGCGGCTGATGCCGATGTCGCGGAGCATACGCTCGTCAAGCCGGCTGATGCTTGTGAGTTCGGAGCGGTAGCGGGCGTATCGCCTGATGGCGGCAATCAGAGAGATCAACATGGTCTTTTCCTATCGGGATGTGAGAGGCACCTTTGCGGTGCTGATGGCCGTTGGTCGCAAGCTGCGGCGACGCGGTTCACTGCAATGCAGCAAAGCGCAGGTGCCATGCAATTTGTGCGAAAACGCTGTAAAGACGGCGTTTGAACAGGAAACGCGGACCCAAGAAACGCGAACCAAGGAGACCATCATGAACAGCCTCGACCGCAGGACCATTCTAACGACGGGAGCGCTCGCATTGGCGGGGGCGGCGGCAAGCGTTCCCGCCGCTGCGCAGGCCGGCCCGAAGTCGATGTTTCCGGTACCGGCGACGACCATTCCGATCGTCGGCGAGACCGACGTGTACCAGGTCCGCCGCATCTACTGCATCGGGCGCAACTACGCCGCGCATGCGCGCGAAATGGGGTCCGACCCGACCCGCGAACCGCCGTTTTTTTTCCAGAAGCCGACGGATGCAATCCAGAACGTCGCGGTCGGCAGTGTCGCCGATCATCCCTATCCCTCGCTGACCAAGAACTATCACTACGAGGTCGAACTGGTGGCGGCGCTCAAGTCGGGCGGCACCAACATCCCGGCGGAGAAGGCGCTCGATCACGTCTATGGCTATGCGCTCGGGCTCGACATGACCCGGCGCGATCTGCAGCGCGCGTTGGGCGACGAGAAGAAGCCCTGGGAGATCGGCAAGAGCTTTGACCATTCTGCGGTGCTCGGCCCGATCCACCCCGCCGCCAAGACCGGCCATTTCACCAAGGGCGCAATCTCGCTGGCGCTGAACGGCACCGTCAAGCAGAACTCCAACCTGCAGAACATGATCTGGAGTGTCGCCGAGCAGATCGCCAAATTGTCTGATGCCTTCGAGCTGAAGGCTGGCGACATCATCTATTCCGGCACGCCGGAAAATGTCGGTCCAGTCGTGAAGGGTGATGTGCTGCTGTGCAAGCTCGAAGGGCTGCCGGATATGTCGATCAAGATTGTGTAGATGTTGTCGTCCCGGCGAAGGCCGGGACCCATACGCCGCAGCTTCTCGATTTTGATAGGTTGTGGTTGATACCTTTCGCGATAAGGCCGGCCGGTGGTTATGGGTCCTGGCGTTCGCCGGGACGACAAGGGATTACCCCGTCAAATCGGCGAACTGCGGATTCTTGTGCAGATAGTCGACAACAAAACCGCAGCCGGCGATCACCTTGTGGCCGTCGGCGCGGATCAATTCCAGCGCACCCTTGACCAGTTCGGAGGCAATGCCGCGGCCGCGCAGCGCCCTCGGCGTTTCGGTATGGGTGATGATAACAGCCGACGGGGTCAGCCGATAATTCGCAAACGCTACCGCACCCTCAACATCGAGTTCGAAGCGGTTTTGGGCTTTGTTGTCGCGGACGGCCATCGAGGGGTTCCCATGCGGTTCACCTCAATCATCTAGGCATGTGAACCCTGTGATGCAAACGAGCGACCAACGGGAAAATCGCTTGCCGGGGTGACAACATGCGAATTTTGACCTGCCTGACCGTTTCGCTGCTGGGCGCATCCCTGACGTTCGCGCAACCGCCTGCCGCATCCGCCGAAGGCGACCGGAACTGGCAGGCCTGCACCGGCACGACGACCGCGCCGAATGAGAGGGTGACGGCCTGCAGCGTCGTGATCGATGGCAAGACCGAGACCGGCAAGAGGCTCGCCGGCGCCTATTGCAACCGCGGCCATGGCTTTACCGAGAAGCGTGAGCTCGACGCCGCCATGGCCGATCTCAATGAGGCGATCAAGCTCGATCCGGACTATGCCTGTGCCTATTCCAATCGCGGACGGGTCTATGCCTTCAAGCGCGATCTCGATCACGCCATGGCAGACTATGACGCGGCGCTCCGCATCGATCCGACCTTCGCCTTGGCCTACAACAACCGCGGCGACGCCTGGTTCGGCAAAGGCGACCTCGATCGCGCGCTGACCGACTTCGACGCCGCCATCAAACACAACCCGTCGCTCGCCATCGCCTATGGCAATCGCGGCTATCTCCATCATCGCAAGCGCGACACGGCCCGTGCGATCGCCGACTACAGCATGCAGATCAAGCTGAAGCCGGACGTGCTGGCCTATATCAACCGCGGCAATGTCTACCGCGATACCGAGCAACTGGAGCGTGCCGCCGCCGATTACGGCGCGGCGGCGAAAATCGCACCGACCGATGCGCGGGGCTGGCGCAACCGCGGCATGATCCGGCTGTACCAGGGCGATACCAAGCGCGGCATTGCCGATTACGACAAGGCGTTGCAATACGATCCGGCCGACGCCTATTCCTGGAACAACCGCGGCCAGGCCAAGATGCGGCTGGGCGACAAGGCCGGCGCGGTCGTGGATTTCCGCAAAGCCCTGGAGATCGATCCCAGCCTGCGCACCGCCCGTGACGGCCTGCAGCTACTTGGCGCAGCGCAATAAGTCCGTTGAGGTCTTGCAACCGGGAAGGGTGTGCCTAAGTCTTTTGCAAGACATACGCCCCGATGCGGCCGGATGTGGTTCGAGATCGGAAATGTCAGGTATGGCCGGCCGCTGACGTATGCCTCTTTTCAATGGGAGGTTTACATGTCGGACTTTCGTTTCTTCAGAACGCATCGATCGTGGGAGGACTGGTTCGGCATGCTGCTTGGCGTGCTGATCGTGGTGTCGCCCTGGTTTCCCCTGCAGCCGGCCAACGAGGTCATGACCGCCGATCGCAGCACCATGATCCTCAACACGTTCGTGGTCGGCATGCTGGTATTCGGCCTCGCCCAGCTGGAATATGTCGCATTGCAGCGCTGGGAGGAGGTGGCGGAGATCGTCCTCGGACTCTGGCTGATCGCTTCACCGTGGATTTTCGGCTATTCCGGCGACGCGTTTCTACCGGCCTGGCACGCGATACTCGGCGCAGTCGTGGCTCTGCTCGGCGCGCTTCAGCTGTGGCAGGATTGGCGCCTGAGCGACCAGGAACTCGCCAACCATCCGCAGTAAATCCTGCCACGGACCTGCCGGTCTGCGAGCGGCAGGTCCGCTGGTCTTTCGGGAGGTGGGGCGGCCAATACCCGCCGGATCGGCCACGGCCCCGGTTCAGGAAATCGGGAGGTCAGCGCACGCCGGTCCCCTTGCAGCGCTGGCATTTCACGACGTTGTCGCCCTTCTTCACCAGGCCCTTGCCCTCGCAATTCTTGCATTTCTGCTTCTTCTTGATGTTCGGGCCTTTTTCATTGGCCATCATGATCTCCCAGCGGCGTTTTTGGCTGAGGGCACCATGAGCCAGCCCCGCAGCCGCGTCTATAAGCACGCAGCCTGAACCAGCACCGGGACGCCTGGACGCGCTGGCAGAGGCCGGGCTTTCTGCTAACGTCCGGCTGGGACGTTCAAATCAGTGTTGAGAAGCGTGACGATGATGATTTCGCTTGGCTTGTGCAGTGCGGCGGTGCCGACATGACGGGAACCGCAACCACAGTCGCGCCGCGCGGCGGCCTGGCACGGATGTCGAACCGGGTGATGAATCTGGCGCATCTGGTGACCCAGAACGCCCGCCGCCATGGCGATCGCACCGGCTTTATCTACGGCGACCGGACCTGGACCTGGCGCGAGATCGACCGCGCCGTCTCGGCGCTGGCGGCGGCGCTTGCCGAACGCGGCCTCGCCAAGGGCGACCGGCTGCTGGTGCATTCCAAAAATTGCGACGAGATGTTCTGGTCGATGTTTGCCGCGTTCCGGCTCGGCGTGGTCTGGGTGCCGACCAATTTCCGCCTGATGCCGGACGAGGTCGCCTATCTCGCCACCGCCTCCGGCGCCAAGGGGTTTTTGTGCCACGGCGATTTCCCGGAGCATGCCGCCGCGGCCGCCAACCCGGCGCTGGAGTTCATCTGGCGGATCGGCGAGGGCGCCTTTGGCGAGAAGTCGGTGAGCGCCGCCATTGCGGCGCATGCGGGCGAGAGTTTTGCCAATGCCGCGGTCGACTACAACGACCCCTGCTGGTTCTTCTTCACCTCCGGCACGACGGGACGGTCCAAGGCGGCGGTGCTGACCCACGGCCAAATGGCCTTTGTGGTCACCAACCATCTCGCCGACCTGATGCCCGGCACCACCGAGCAGGACGCCTCGCTGGTGGTGGCGCCGTTGTCGCATGGCGCCGGCGTGCACCAGTTGGTGCAGGCCGCGCGCGGGGTGCCGACCATCCTGCTGCCGTCGGAAAAATTCGATATCAACGAGGCGTTCCGGCTGATCGAGGCGCATCGCGTCAGCAACATTTTTACGGTGCCGACCATTTTGAAAATGATGGTCGAGCATCCCGCGGTCGACCGCTACGACCATTCCTCGCTCCGCTTCATCATCTATGCGGGGGCGCCGATGTACCGCGAGGACCAGAAGGCCGCGCTGAACAAGCTGGGCAAGGTGCTGGTGCAGTATTTCGGGCTCGGCGAAGTCACCGGCAACATCACGGTCATGCCGGCCAATCTGCATGATCCCGAGGATAGCCCGCATGCGCGGATCGGCACCTGCGGCTTCGAGCGCACCGGCATGCAGGTCTCGATCCAGGGCGATGACGGGCGCGAACTTAAAGCTTTCGAGACCGGCGAGATCTGCGTGATCGGCCCCGCCGTGTTCGCCGGCTATTACGACAACCCCGATGCCAACGCGAAGGCGTTTCGCGACGGCTGGTTCCGCACCGGCGATCTCGGCCATATGGACGAGGAAGGTTTTGTCTACATCACCGGCCGCGCCTCCGACATGTACATCTCGGGCGGCTCCAACATCTATCCGCGCGAGGTCGAGGAGAAGATTTTGACTCATCCCGGGATCGGCGAGGTCGCCGTGATTGGGGTGCCCGACCCGTTCTGGGGCGAGGTGGGCGTTGCTGTCTGCGTCGCGCGCGAGGGGGCCGCAGCGGTGAGCGAAGCCGAGCTCGCCGCGTTCCTGTCGCCGAAGGTGCCGCGCTACAAGATGCCGAAGCGTTTCTTTTTCTGGGAGGCGTTGCCGAAGTCCGGCTACGGCAAGATTCCCAAGCGGCTGGTGCGCGACGAACTCGAGGCGCGCGGGCTGCTCGACCTCACCAATCAAGACGCGCCACGATGACGGCGGCGAAGGCAAACCGGCCGGCGCCCGAGGCGATGCGAAGCATCGTCCAGCCCGGTCCGCCCAATCCTGAACGCATCCAGTGGGTCGAGGCGCGCGGCCGCGCGTTCTCGTTCACGCTGCAAGCCGGCCTGCCGCTGCTGGAAGCCGTGCGTCGCGGCTTTGCCGAGGCCGGATTTGCCGGCGGCGTGCTGAGCATGCGGGGCGGGGCGCTCGGGCCGATGGCCTATGTGATGCCGGCGCTGTCCAAGACCGGCGCCAATGCCGCGTTCTACAGCGACACCTTCCGGCCCGAAGGCGTCACGCAGCTCAAATTCGCGGCGATGACTTTTGGCGAGCGCGACGGCGCGCCGTTCTTCCACTGCCATGGCCTGTGGACCGAGACCGATGGCGACCTGCATGGCGGTCATATCCTGCCCGAGGAGAGCATCGTCGCGGAGCCGTTCGCGGTGGAAGCGTTCGGGATCGATGGCGCTGTCTTTACCGCCGAGGTGGATAGCGAGACCAATTTCAAATTGTTCGGGCCGGTGCCGCGCGAGGCAACCGATGCCGACACCACGAGTCGGGCCTTTGCGCTGCGGTTGCGGCCGAACCAGGATTTTGCGTGCGCGCTGGAATCCTTCTGCCGGCAGCACGGAATCTTTCACGCCCGGATTCATGGCGGGGTCGGCAGCACGATTGGCGCGCAGTTCACCGATGGCCGATGCGTCGTGCCGTTCGCGACCGAGCTAGCGATCCGTTCCGGCACCATCACGTCAACCGCCGACGGTACGCTGGAGGCCGCGCTCGATATCGCGCTGGTGGATTATCTCGGCGGTATCGCCGAAGGCCGGCTGATGCGCGGCGACAATCCGGTGTTGATGACGATGGAGCTGGTGCTCGAAGTGCTCTGATCAGCGTGGGAAGGCTGGTAATCCAGCCTCCCACCTGAACGACGTTTAGTAGCAGACCAGCTGGCGCTTGGCGACGTAGCCGATGCCGGGGACGAACGCGGTGCGACGCGCGTAGTAGCAATCGCTGGCGTAGCCGGTGTCGCCGATCAGGCCGATCGACAATCCGCCACCCCACCAGCCGTGGCCGTGGTGGTGATGGTGGTGGCCACCGCCGACAACGCCGGGCTTGATGATGGTGAGGGCACTGGCCGGGGAGGCTGCGGACACGGCGAGCGCGGCGGCAGCGGCAGCGATGAGTACGAACTTCTTCATGACACTTCCTCTGTTGGCCCGGCGCGATTGTCGCGTGGGCGTTTTCACAACGGCCGCTCGCTGGATTGCTGGCGTCCTGTTTGCGGGAGGTTGGTGGCGGGAAAAGTTCCATGGGTTCACGGAGCAATCGGCATCATGTGTGAGTTGGATCACGGACGAGATCGAACGTCGTGGGTTTGTCCTGAACCTTTTTGCTGGGTGAGAGATGCAGATGGCGTGCATCTCTTGCGCGAGGTTCTGATTCACATTTCAAACAGAGACGATCATTCAGATATATGTTGTTGTCGTCCCGGCGAAGGCCGGGACCCATACTGCGTGATCTCTCAATAGTGGCTCGATAGCAGAGACCTTCCGCAAAACTACTCCCTGGGGTTATGGGTCCCGGCCTTCGCCGGGACGACGCGGGAATAGCTTCGCATTCTCGCGGCACATTGCGCCCGAGGCTTGCTCGAAATCTTCCGCCCTCAGAATTCAGAGGGCGCAGGGAATGCCGGATGCGCGCTGCACCCGCGGTCTCGTGTGCGAATAGTGCAAAGAAAGCTGCACACGA